>JBDNIB010000868.1:0-7395 GCA_041688535.1 Prosthecobacter sp. | reverse complement strand
GACGGAAGCACCTGCTTCGACCATTCGCCGGGTTTGAGATAGCGACGCGTTTGGTAGATGGCGAAATGGAGGTCGGTACGACTGGCAATCTGTCGATGGGTCAGTTGGTAATCGAAACCGGGGCCGCCTCTGGCGCGCAATTCGACCGATGGCGCGAGGGATTGCCATGGGAACGGTGGTCCGGCAGGTGCGACGAACACGAGGAAATCCAATGGCACGATCGCGCCCACGCCGACGAGTACATTTCGCTGTTCCGGCGCATTGACGTTGAGTGTCACAGCAATCGCGTTGGCCTGTGCTGCGCCGGGGGTGTGCACGCTGGTGCAGTGAACTTCCTCGGCCGTGCGGCCCCGGCATCGCAGCGATTTATTCCCTACCAGACCTGCATTGATTACAGCGAGTTGCATTGGTTCGAAACGCAACGGCTTCGAGCGTGTCCAGGATTCGTCAAACCACTCCGTCTCCGCAGCGGCCATGTAGAGATTGAAGACCTGATCGCTCTTGCCGTTCTCGAAGTCGGCGATGGACTGAACCGTATGGATCTGTGTGTCCGCGAAGGTGGGGAAGGGTTTGCCTTCGCCGAGCGACACGAGGTCGATACGGTCGATGAGAAACTCACCGATCGAATCTGCCGCAAGAAAAACGCCCACCGGTTCCTGCGCCCAGCGATTGTAGTAGTTGCGCGGTGCGTCGGTGCTGAGGCCCGAGCGGCGGTAGTTGCGCCAGGTCGGGTGATTGAAGTTACAGACGACCTCGATCCATTCCGGCTGCGCTAATGCCCGGACAGTCTGCGGCTCGGTGAAGACGTCGCTGTTGCCGTAGTAGGCCGTTGGTCCGCCAATGTAGATCGAAGCTTGGCCCTTGAGGATCTTCAGGCGGATGCGCACGGCATCGGCTTCGGGCGGAAAGTAAGGGGCAAGACGAATGACGGATTTTGCATCGCCTGAGAAAACCTGCGGATCATCAACACGAATGCGTAGCGCCCTACCACTTCCTTCATTCACGACTTCCAAGCGGCTCCACCCACGAGCACGTTGACGGAATTCCTCGGTCCACCGATACGACTCGAGAAAACCTTTCTGAAAGGTACCGAGCGGAGTCGTGTCGAAGTTCTCGATTTCGCCGACAAGTGCCATGTCTGACGCCTGTAGCGCGGATGCTCCATAAAAGAACGCGACGCTTATAATGATGAGTAGTGTGCGTTGAGTCATGGTGTTTCTTTTTATCGTTGCCCATGCGGCAATTCGATCATTGGCGTGGCAGAATGTACGGCGGGATGCGTTGGTTGATGTGCTCAATCAGCGAAACTAACCACGTCCATGAAGCAACTTTTTCCGCTTGCCCTTACCACTCTCGTTTTTGCTGTCACTGCTCCGCGCAGAACGTGAAATCCAACATCCCCTACGTGGAGTTGTGTGATTTGCAGAATGATCCGCATGAGGTTCGCAATCTGTCGAAGTCGAACAAGTCGGAGGATCGGGCGGCCTTGGAGTGCTTGAGCGGGGTTTTGACGGCCTGGATCGAGCAGACGAACGACCAGGGCCGGATTCCCGAGCCGGAGGTGGTGGCGAAGAACGAGGGGGCGACTAAGCCGGGCGCTGGCAAGAAAGCTAAGAAGAAAAAATGACGAACGGTGAAGCTCGACGAATCTGAACGTGTGAAGCTGCTGCCCAACCATCGTGCGCATGACGCGAAGCATCTCATCCAGCGCTGGCGTGTGCTGGCGCGGGCGGCTGGGTGCAAGGTGAGCGTGCTGTGCAAGGTGGACGGCATACCGGTGATCGTGGTGGAATCAGCTGCGACACGCGCAGGTGAGCCTGCGGCATATCTTTCCGCCGGGGTGCATGGCGATGAGCCGGGAGCCGCCTGGGGACTGCTGCATTGGGCGGAGAAGCATGTGAATGAGTTAAAGCACGGGTCATTTTTGATCGCGCCTTGTCTCAATCCGGTGGGACTGACGCTGAACACGCGGGCAGATCATCGCGGGATCGACATCAACCGGCGGTTTCATGACGCGGCGGATGAAATCTGCGGCCCGTGGCAGCGCTGGATCAGCGGACGGGCGATGCGTTTTGGTTTGTGCCTGCATGAGGATTACGACGCGCAGGGGATTTATCTCTATGAACTCAATCATGCGCCGCAGACGGCGGGGCATGGCATCATTGAGCGTTGTTCACGGCTGATCGCGACTGATCCGCGCAAGAGCATCGACGGGCAGCGGGCGAACCTGGGTGTGATTCGCCGTCGCACGCTGCCGACGCATCTGCCGGGCGTGCCGGAGGCGATTGAACTGCATGCGCGTGGCTGCCCGGTGACGCTGACGTTTGAGACGCCGTCGGAGTTTGATCTGGACCGGCGGGTGCGGACGCAACTGCGCTTGGTGGAGTCAGCGCTGGAGGTCTTGACCCAGTCATGAAGCTGTTCGCGCTCATGCTTGCGCTGGCGTTCGCCGGTTGCTCGACGATCAAGCCGTTGACGGGCCGCGCGGCTTTGCGCGCGGATGACTGGGTGAGTTTTGACGGCAAAACGATGCCGTGGAAGGAGTGGCCGGTGGCTGCGGGTGTGAAGCCAAAGGGGGTGGTGATCGCGGCGCATGGGCTGAGTGGTGCGAAGTCGGATTTTTGGTATTTGGGTGAGGAGTTGTCGAAGCGCGGCTACGCGGTGTACGCCTATGATTTGAGAGGGCAGGGGAATGATCCGGTGGAGGCAGAGCGTGGCGACATCTCCGGGCAGAAGGCGTGGAAGCGTGATCTGGCGACGTTTCACTCGCTGGTGAAGCGTAGGCACCCAAAAACGCCGGTGTTCTGGTATGGGGAGAGCCTGGGGAGCCTCATCGCGCTACACACGGCGGCGGATCTGCTGGGCAGTCGCGCTGATCCGGCGGGCATCATCCTGGCCTCGCCGGTGGCCGGTTTGCGCATGACGATGACCGGGTTTCAGCGCTTCCTGCTCGAAATGGCGGCGAAGCTGTCGCCACGCACGCGCTACACGCTGGGCGAGCTGGCCGGCGTGGATGAGTCCAAGATCAAAGTGACATCCACGTCCACGCATGGCGGGCAGATGGCGGTGACGCCGCATCATGTCAGCGCGTTTTCGCTGCGGCTGCTGACGACGATCGGGGAAATGCTGGACGCGAACCCAGACGCGGCACGCCGATTGAAGATGCCCGTGCTGTTTGTGGCTTCGCCTAATGATGTGTTGTCCTCTGCGGATCAAATCCAGACGCTTTTTTTCAGAATGCGCAGCCGGGATAAAAAACTGCTGTGGTACACCCGTTCCTATCACCTGCTGTTGCATGATGTGCAGCGGGCAGAGGTGGTGAATGATGTCACCCGCTGGCTGGACCGGCAGAGATAGAAAACACGCAACACATGGCCACAGCCGCATGAACCTCGATCAACTCATATTGGATCTTCTGAACAAAGCGGCACTGCCGCTGAAGATGGCTGATGTCACCAAGCAGCTCAAGCCCATGGTGGGGAAACTGGCGACAGCGAAGGCGGTGACGGCGGCACTGGAGAGCATGCGGGCAGCCGGTGTGCTGAACTGCATCCTAACGGGCACGCCGAGCAAGCCGGTACCGCTCTTCACGACGGCGAGTGATGAAGCGGCCACCGATGCGATTTTGAAGCAAGCCGTGCATGCAGCGAAGAAAGAACAGCCGGTGGCGAATTTGAAAAAGAAGCTGCCCGCAGCGCTGCACCCGCATTTTGAAGGAGCACTAGTGCGGCTGATGGCTGGCAATGACCTGTTTGTGCTATCGGGGGCGAAACGGCTGGTGTTTGCACAGGGGCCCAAGCCCGCCGCGCTGCTCACGGCCACGCAGCGACGGGCGCTGCAAAAAATCTTCGACAGTGTGAACGGCGCGCGGGCGCAGGCGGTGATGATGGCTGATTTTGTCATCTGGCTGGATGGTGAGCCTGCGGTGGAGACCGCTCTGACACCCGCTGCGGGTGTGGCGATGCCGGATGAGGCGGACTTGCACGGCTGGTATGAGATTGATCGTGCCCGCTCCTCCACGATGATGATTCCGATCCCGCAGACCTTCACCCATTACGCGGCATGGGCGGCTGAACACGGGTGCGTGGCTGATAGTCAGGTTTTACGAAACTTGATTGAGATACTTTACAACAATGGTCGCATCCTGCTAGAACCATGCGAAAAGCCACAAGACCTTCCCGACCATGAACGTGCCCTGCTTGTACCAATGTCTTTAGGCCCGCCCGGTTACTCGTGGTGCTGGCTCTCCTGATGCCAGTTCTGCCAACTTTCAACGCTCCCAACTGCCTCCTAAGACCATGTCTTCCTATGCCGCATTGAATCCTTTTGTGTCCACCAGCGTGGGTGAAAATGATCTGTGGAATGCCGCCTCGTTCCTGGACGTGCCGTACATTCATTCCGTGCCGTTTGGCGCGTTGCGCATCGCGGTGGACCAGGTGCGCGCGCAGGGCCGTACTCAGGTGCGGTTTGTGCGTGGCGCGGGCGGCTCGGGCAAGTCACACCTGTTTTCGAGGCTGCGGCGTGAGTGTGCGGACAGCATCTTTTACGCCTATGCGCCGAATCCCCCGCTACAGCCGGAGGCGATGGAGAGCTTCATCCTGGCGCGGTTCGTCAGCAGTCTGCGGCATCCTGCCCGCAGCACGGCAGGCAAAGAGGCGGTGTATAGCCAGCTCCGGCTGCTCGCTTATGTGCTGCTCAAGCCCGTGATCGAGCAGGAGCTGACGTATGCGGAATTGCACGAGGCATGGGCGGACATCGCGCTCGAATCGCGCAAGGAGCTGATTCACCAAGCGGTGCAGTTGCTGGAGGCGGAGCATCCCATGGTACCCCGCAGCGTGCTGCGCTGCCTGCTCAATGTGCTGCGCGAGGACAAGGAGCACCTCGCCGCACAGTGGCTTTCCGGTGCGGCCTATCTCACTGAAAACGAGCTGAAGTACCTCAACGTGGCGGAGCCGCTCGCACGCTCGGAGGTCAGTCTGGTGCTCCAGCTTTTTGGCAAGCTTTCCGCCCAGGCCGGCCTGCCGGTGGTGCTGGTGCTCGACCAGCTCGACCTGATCTCCTCGCGGGAGCAGTTTGATGAGGTGCAGCGGCTGTTGTTCTCGCTGATCGATCAAAGCCAGAACTGGGTCGTGCTGGTCGGTCTCGTGGCCGAACGTTACGCGGCCTGGGATGCGGCGCTCACCCAGGCGCTGCGGGGCCGCATCGGTGTGCCGGACGCTAACGCGCTGCTCGGCTTCCGCCTGCCGGTCATCGACATGCTGCCCATCGCCAACGAGCAGAAGCACCGGCTGCTCACCTGCCGTCTGGAATCGCCCGAGCTGGTGCAGCAGCGCCAGAAGGACGGCATCACCTCCGCCATTCATCCGCTGCTGCCGGAGGACATCACCAAGCTTACCTTCGGCGGTGCCATTTTCCCCCGTCATCTGCTGGCCGCTGCCGCTGAGATTTATGCCCTGCGCGTCACGGAGGGTGCGAAGGCACTCGCTGCCCCGGCGCTGGTGCCCGCAATCGCGACGACCACGCCTGCCATGCCTGCCGCAGTGAGCGCCCCGCCCGCCATGCCGAAACCGCCGCCGGTGCCGTTGCCGGTGAAAGCGGCTGTCGCGGAGGCGGTGCCGGTGGTTTTTGACAAGGAAGACGCAGGCGACAAGACGACCCCTGTTGTTGCCGCTCCTGCTGTGCTGCCACCGCCATTGCCTGAGAAAGCTGCGCCACCGCCCGTGCCAGTCGTTGCCAAAACGCCGCTGGCCGAAAAAATCGACGCGCTGCTACAGCAGGCGATTGATGCGACGAAAGCGGAAACCATGCCGCCCAGCGCGATCGACCTCGGTGAGCGCGCCCGCGATCTCATCGAACTCATGGTCGCACCGCCTGTCACGATCACCGAGGGCGACATCCGCAAAACCTACGACAACTTCGACGGTGCCGACCGCTGGTTCGAGTGGGGCGGCGGCAAGGTGCGTGTCGTCACCACCGATTCCATGCGCGGCAGCTTCATCGCCGTCTTGGAGCGTGTGAAAGAGGCCGACCGCGACACCCTGCTGCTGCGCAACGACATCGCGCCTGTTTCCGGCCAGCTCACGATGGAGCTGTTGAATGTCTTCAAGGCCAAGAACACCTTCCACCACATCCCCGCCTCGGAAGCCGCCGTGCTCGCCGGACTGGGCCGCATTCTGGCCGCGCAACGCGAAGGCTCGTATGAGCAGCTCGCCACCGAGCCGGCCGCGACGAAGGACAACGTGCTCGCCGCCTTGCGCAATCATCCGCTGCTGCGTGGCATCCGGCTGTGGGAGATGCTACAAAGAGTGCAAGCACCGAAGCAGGTGCCGTCAGCCTCCGTGCTCGCCGCCATTGCCAGGCCGCCTGCGGCATCTGTCGTCGCAGCGCCACTCTCTCCTGCTGCGGTGGCCGCCGCTCCGCCACCCCCAGTTCCTGCCGCCAAACCGCCACCACCTTCAGTGGTAGCTGCGCCTGCGGCTCCTCAAATCGCCAAGCCGCCGCCTCCATCCGCACCCGTGGCGAAGACGATTACCAGGCCGCCGTCACCGTTTTCTGCTGGCGTGATCAAATCTATTGCCCGCCCGCCCGGACCGCCGGTGGCGAAACCCCCAGCCGGTGTGCCGCGTCCGCCGCTGAGCAAGCTGCCGCCGCCTTCCACAGGGAATGCAGCGTGAAAAATGCGTGAGTAGTTTATGGCTACAAAGCCGCCAGGCGTGTCGTTACCCCACGCCGCATCTCAAATCACTCGCACTTCTCCTGCTCTGCTCGTTCTCGCTGCACGCCTTCGCGGCTGACGCCAAACGGCCCAACATTCTCTAACAGGGCGCACCATTGGGGCATCCTGCGTCGCACTCGCCATGCCAAGGAGTGACGGCATCCTGTCGTCTCAGGCCGTTGAAGGGAGCGCGGACTTCCAGTCCGCAGCACGCCGCAAACAGCCAGCACACCGCATACCCACCCCAGACCGAGAACCCCCGTGTTTGCGGCATTCAGCATGGCATCGTTCCCTTCATACGCGGACGACCTGCTGCGGACTCGGCGGACCGCGCTCCGCTCACCGCCGCAGCGCGTTGAGCAGCTCGTCCAGCTTGTCGGCGATCTGCTGCACCTCGCTCTGCGTCGGCGGATCGCTCGCCACCAAGCCCAGCACGTTCACGCCATTGCTGCTGCTGCTCGTCCCGCTGATCGCCGCACTCAGGTCCGTGTTCGTTACCTCGCCCGGAGCACCGTCGGCTCCGGCGGCCCCATCGTTGCCATTGCCGCCGTTCTCCCCGCGTGGGATGGCGAACTGGAAATGCACGTTCGTGCCGTCAAAGCTGACGTCCACCGTCGCGTTCTCGCCAGGGTTCAGTGTGTCCACCCCGTCCACCTGCACGGAGGTGACGGACTGCACCG
>JBDNIB010000867.1:0-3015 GCA_041688535.1 Prosthecobacter sp. | reverse complement strand
GTAATTGATTAGCGTTTGTTAAGTATTCATAATTTCGTGCGTATGAGAGTGCGACAATGGAACTCACCCGCGAAGCCCTGCAACACCTCAGCAAGGATGCACTCATCGACATCATCCTGGCGATGAATGTGCGCTTGCAGGCATTGGAGGCTGAGGTGCGTGAACTCAAACGGGCCAAGGCACCCTTCAGCAAAGGCACTCGGCAAAGTGCCCCCAAGAAACCCGGGCGGCGTGCCGGGCAAGGTCTCTTTAAAACACGCCCCGCCCCGGAGATCAAACCCACCGACCGGGTGATCGAGGTGACTGCACCGCTGGCGGCAGATGATCGGCGCTGCCCGCAGTGCGATGTGCCGCTGGTAACGACCGACGAGGTGGTGACCAGCGAGGACATGCCCACGCAGCCCGTGCGCGAAATCACCCGCATCCAGGTCGAGGTCGGCGTGTGCCCGCGCTGCGGACTGCGTCGTCGCGGGCAGCACGCCAAGCTCGGGGCGCATCAATGCGGAGCCAACGCCCATCAAGTCGGCCCGCGCGTGCTCGCCCACGCACTGGCCTTGCATTACGACAGCGGTCTGCCGTTGCGCCGTGTGCCGCAAGTCATGGCGCAGACCACCGGCATCACCCTCACCCAGAGTGCGCTGAGTCAAAGTGCAGGCAAGCTTTGTGAAGACGGCGGTCTGCTCCATGCACACTACACCGAGCTGCGCAGCCGCGTGGCAGGCAGCGCCGTGGTCAATACCGATGACACCGGTTGGCGTGTCTGCGCGACCCTCGCCTTCCTGATGGGCTTCTTCACCGACGACACCGCTTATTATCAAATCCGCACACGGCATCGTCATCAAGAGGTGCTCGAAGTGCTGGGCAAAGACTTTGGAGGCAAGCTCGGCACGGACCGCGGCAAGAGCTACGAAGCCCGGGCGATGGATCAGATGGCGATGCAAAAGTGCCTGAGTCACCTGTTGAAAAACCTCAGCGAAGTGGCGGCGCGCAAGAGCGGACGAGCAAAGGTCTTTAGCCGGGAACTCAAAGCGACGCTGCGTGAAGCTCTGGCGCATTGGCAGGCTTACCAGCGCGGCGAGTGCGGCATCGAGAGCTACCGAGAGCGCGGGCGCGAGATCGCCGCGAAGCTGGATCATCAACTGCGCGAGCGGGCGCTGAGTGACGCCGACAATCGGCGACTGCTGCGCGGCATCGCCTACCAGCATGAGCGCGGGCGCTTGGCCCTGTTCTTGAAGCATCCCGAGATCGCGCCGACGAACAACCGCGCCGAGCGGGGGCTGCGTCCAGCGGTGATCGCGCGGAAAGTATCGCAGTGCTCCAAGAATGAGCGTGGAGCGCAGACCTATGCGGTGATGAAAACCCTCTTCACGACCCTGCGTCTGCGCTGCACAGACACCGTGAGCGCGTTTGCCTCCCTGCTTCGCGGTGCCTCCTTGCCGACGGCTTGTGCGGGCTAATCAGTTACGTTTCGATGTTCTAACTTTCATTTTACTGTTTGTCTGATGTCCTCCTTATCTGTGTTTATCTTGGCGCAATGACCCCGTTTCCCCTACTTTGATTAAATTCGCATGATGAAATGTTACCTTGCAGCATTGCTTGCGCCAATATCTTGGGTTGGCGGAGCTGACTTTTGGCAACTGTCACTCCCCGCAGAGGATCGGCTCGCCATCCAGCCTCCTGAGTGGGGCTGGTTCGATAAATCCATTGAGCATGCGCAGGAATTGACTTCGGCTGATGGTCTGTTCTTTAGCGACATCTCCAACCGCACCGCCATTCTTTTTCCACGTACTGACACCGGCGTGAAGCAGGTTCCTCCCTTCAAAGTGATCACCAGTCCTATGCGCGGCGCTAAGGCCAGCGCGCAGCTTGAATACGTGAATGCCACGGTCTTAGGTGGGATAAAAAATCCCAATCTTGGACAGCAACTGCTGCCGCACTTTGATCTGGTGGACTTGTTTGGGTGTGTTCCAAACGCTGATTTCTATCGCCTCATTCACATGCTTGACTCACAGGGCACGCTCGTGCTGCCCTATCCGGGGATTGACTTTGGAAAAATCACACGACTTCCGCCCAGGATACAGTGTCTGGTGATTTATAATTCCATGGTGCCACCCCATCTCGATGAGCTGCTGGAGCCGCTCATGGATCTTCAGGAAATTGTTTTCATCGGGTGCTATGCAGAGCGGTTTTTGCCCAAAGAATTTTACACGGACACGCCCAACTCCGGCCTGATTCATTTTGCCAAGGTTGCACCGAGAGTGAAAAGGATCAGCCTGCTGCGATGCTCTGAAACGTTAGTGTCTTCCGTGGGCTGGGGCATGTGGCCCGCACTTGAGGAGCTCGAGACCACGCATTATCATGTGTTCAAGTACAAGTATGCAAAATACATGCGGTCTGCGTCACCTAACGTATTCAAGGCAATGCAGCCCGACACGCCGAAACTGCGAAAAGTGGTCTATTTTTTGAGTGCCACCGATTCCAAATCTGACACTCTGAGTGTCAGGATGAACGAGCTTATCCAAGCCTTTCGGGATGAATCTGGCAGACCGGAGCTGGAAGTGGAATGCATTAGGAGTGAGTAATGGAAAATGGGTCCGGTGGAAAAGATGCCATTGCGCCAAGATAAACACAGATAAGGAGGACATCAGACAAACAGTAAAATGAGTGTCAGAACATCGAAACCTTATAACGCAGCCCAGCGCACCCGGGCCGGGCAGGTGATGACGGCCACGCTGGACGCACGCGACCGTGAAACCGCCCAAACCTGGAGCGGCGGCGCACCCAACGTGAGCCGCAGTTTCGATGCGGCCGGCCGTCTGCTCGCCAGCAGCAACGGCAACACGGCCGCCAGCTACAGTTACAATGTAGCCAATGAGGGAAACGGGGTCAGGCGACATGAAAGCGTAGGAGAAACGCACTTCAAGTCCGCTCGCTCCGTAGGAGAGCACGATTTGGTATAGTGTGTGCGCTATGAAGACACCACCCAACACACCCGCAATCATCACGGAGTCCGCC
>JBDNIB010000866.1:0-2731 GCA_041688535.1 Prosthecobacter sp. | reverse complement strand
TCCATCTTGGCGGCAGAAATCAGCGCGGGGACGTTCTTTGGTGCGCCGGGTGAAGGTTATGCGCTGCGTAATTACACCTACATTCAGCTCATGGCGGGGTACCTGCTCGCCCGAGTCGTGGTCAGTGCCGTGTTTATCCCAGCCTATTATCGGCATGGTGTGATCAGTGTGTATGAGTTTCTGGAGGCACGTTTCGGTCCGCAGACTCGCCGTCGTGCCTCGGCGGTATTTCTGGTCACGCGGCTGCTCGCCAGCGGTTCACGGTTGTGGGTGCCCACGGTGCTACTGGTGCTGGGCTGGAAGGTGTTCATCAATCCCAGCATCACGCCGATGCAGGAGTTCTGGCTGTATGCCGTCGCGTTGGTGGGCATCACCGTGCTGACTTCGATCTACACCGCGCTGGGCGGCATTCGTGCGGTCATTTGGACGGATGTGATCCAGGTGGTGATCTTGTTTTCCGCGCTCGGATTTGCCCTTTCGCATCTGCTCAGCAAGACCGGCGGCTGGCCGGCCTTGAACGCGGCGATTCTAGAGCCAGCCGTCATCGACTGGGGCAGGCCGGACCCGGCGCATCCGGGGGCCTGGGGGTGGATCAAAGGCATCCTCGAAACCGAATACACGATGTGGACGGCCTTCCTCGGCTCCACCTTTGTCACGCTCGCCACCCACGGTACGGATCAGGACATGGTGCAGCGCATGCTCACGGCGAAGAATAAACGCCAAAGCGGCTTCGCGACCATCCTTTCCGGTATCGCCGACATTCCGGTCAATTTCATGGTGCTGAGCATCGGCATCCTGCTGTTCGTGTTTTATCAGCAGCATCCAGAGATCCTGCTGCCTAAAAATGCCAATGGCGCGGCCGACAGCAGCCAGGTGTTTCCGTTTTTCATTCTGACCTCAATGCCATCGGGCCTGCGCGGCCTCGTGGTGGCTGGGGTGCTGGCCACGGCGATGGGATCGCTCAGCACGGCGCTGAATTCGCTCGCGACCAGCTATGTGCGCGACTTCCACTTCCGTTGGTTCGGCGAACCGGAGACGGAAACGGGCAAGGTGCGCGTGCTGCGTTGGGGCACCGTGCTGTTTGCGATTCTGCTGATCATGGTGGCGCTCGGCACGGCATGGGTGAAGGCGCACAACCCCTCGCTGCGCATCATCCCGATCATCCTGGGTGTGTTTGGTTACACTTATGGCTCGCTGCTTGGTGTGTTCCTGGTGGGTCTGTTCACCAACGAACGCGGTAATGATCGCGGCAACGGCATCGCCATGCTCGCGGGCTTCATCGTTGTCGGCTACCTCAGCGGACTCGACAAAGGCATCATGGCCTCACTTGGCCTGCAGGGCGGTATTCCGCGTCCTGAGTGGATGGTGGAGATCGAATTCCCGTGGCGCATTCTGTTCGGCACCATCGTCACGTTTAGCATCGCGATGCTGTTCAAGACGCCAACAGATAAGCTGGGCCATTCCAAGGTGGTGCAAACCATTGCCTGAGGACACAAAAAAGCGCGGACTGTTGCCAGCCCGCGCTTTTCTTGATTCTTGGACGATCTTGACTCGCTCTTACGAGTAGCTGGCCTGCTGGCCCTTGATGTCGCGCTTCTGGATCCACGGCATCAGGCCGCGGAGGCGGGCACCGGTCTTCTCGATCGGGTGCTTCTCGCCGTCCTTGAGCAGCTTGTTGAACTTCTTGTAGCCGGTCTTCGTTTCGCGAATCCACTCCTTGGCGAACTTGCCGGACTGGATGTCCTTGAGGGCTTTCTTCATGCGCTTCTTCACCGACTTGTCGATGATCTTCGGACCGACATTCACATCGCCCCACTTGGCGGTTTCGGAGATGGAGAAACGCATGCCGGCGATGCCGGACTCGTTCATGAGGTCCACGATGAGCTTCAGCTCATGCAAGCACTCGAAGTAGGCCATTTCAGGGGCGTAACCGGCTTCCACCAGCACTTCGAAGCCAGCCTGGACGAGGGCGCTGGCACCACCGCAAAGCACGGTCTGCTCGCCGAAGAGGTCGGTCTCGGTTTCTTCCTTGAAGGTGGTCTCGAGGACACCACCACGGGTGCCGCCGATGCCGTGTGCCCAAGCGAGGGCGATCTTCTTGGCCTGCTTGTCCACGTTCTGATGGATGGCGATGAGGGCGGGGACGCCTTTGCCTTCGGTGTACTGGCGGCGCACGATGTGGCCGGGGCCTTTCGGGGCGACCATGATGACGTTCACGTCAGTAGGGATCTTGATGGTCTTGAAGTGAACGGCGAAGCCGTGGGAGAAGAGCAAGGTCTTGCCCTTGGTCAGGTGCGGCTTGATGTCGGTATCGAAAACACCGGCGATTTTGGTGTCGGGAACGGCCACGAAGATCACATCGGCCAGCTTGACGGCTTCGGCGGTGTCATAGACCTTGAGGCCCTTTTCTTCGGCCACCGCGCGGCTTTTGCTGGCGGGGTAGAGGCCGATGATGACGTTGACGCCGCTCTCCTTGAGGTTCAGGGCGTGGGCGTGGCCTTGGGAGCCGAAGCCGATCACAGCACAGGTCTTGCCTTTGAGCGGTGCAAGGCTGGCGTCTTTTTCAGTATAGATTTTCGCGGGCATATAGGTTCTGGTTTAGAAGGGCGGCGATAGTGCTTCACGCGGGGGACGGGGTCAAACGGGTTTTTCCCGTCCACCGAATGCTTTGATTGACCGCACCGGGGGCGTGCGTAGTCTCCGCGCCTCCATTATGAAACCTACCATCGCC
>JBDNIB010000108.1:0-4462 GCA_041688535.1 Prosthecobacter sp. | reverse complement strand
GAAGACTTTCACGACTTTGCCAGTGCTCAAATCCGTGATGCGCACGGCCTTGTCGGCACCGCCAGAGGCAAGGAGCTTGCCATCGGGTGAGAAATCGAGGGCGAAGATACTGTCGAGATGACGCTCGGCATGAGTTTTGGTGAGCGTGCCGGTGGCAACATCCCACAAGGTGATGTCACCCCTGCGGGAAGGCTCGCCACTGCCAATGGCGAGCGTTTTTCCATCGGGCGAGAACGCGAGGCTGTTCGCACGATCGGTGATCAGCGATTTGCCATCGCCGCTACCGAAGCTGCGTTCGAGCACCCATGTCGCGCTCGTGCTGCCGAGTTCGATGGGTTTGCCGTTCACGGTGCTCCAGGCCAGTGGCGAGCCGCTTTCCTGTTCAGCGATGAGTTCGAGGCCGGTGGCGGAGAACTGCAGTGACTTGGCCTTCTTGAGGCCGGTGGCGAGTGTTTTCGCGATGAGATCGCGATCCGCGTTCGCTTTCTCCGCCTCCTTCTTCACGACTTCAAGACGTGCCTTGGCATCCGTGACGGCCAGCTTGGCATTCTTCTCGTTTTCGGCGACGAGTTTAATTTCGTTCGCGGTGTCAGTGATCGCGGTTTCGGCGCGAGTCAGGGCTTCCTGGGCGAGCTTGAGATCGCTGGCAGCCTTCGCGGCTTTCTCCTGGGCATCTGCGTTCTTTTTGACCAAAGCGTCATCCGGCTTGCCTTTGGGCAGCATGGCGACTTGATCGGCGACTTCTTTCGCAGACTTGTCGGCAGCGGCTGTAGCATTTGCTTTGGGCAGGAGGGCCTGCTTCTTCGCCTTGATGCCGACCTTAGCCAGTTCCACAAATTCGGTCAAATCAGCCGATTTCTTCGCATCGCTGCCTGCGAGTTTGATTTCGGCGGCGGCGGTCGCCAGGGCAGCTTCTGCCCGTTTGAGGTCAGCTTGAGCTAGTGCGAGTTCGGCTCCGGCCTTGGCAAGAATGGCCTGAGCGGTGGCCTGTTTTTTGGCCAAAGTTTCATCCGGCTTGCCCACGCTGGCTTTGGCCACTTCATCGACAACTTCCTTCGCTGCTTTGTCGGCAGCGACCCTCGCATCCTCCTTGGGCTTAATGTCCTTATTTTTATCTTCGAGCGCCTTTTTCGCGAGTTCGGCCAGTTCGTTGGCCTTCTTCAAACGGTTCGTCTGCTCGGTGGCATCGGTCTCGGCCTTTTTGATGGCTTCGTTTTGGTAAGTCACCTCCAACGCAGCACGCACGGCGGCGAGGCTGCGCTGCGCGAGCGCCTGCTCGGTGGCGAGGTCGGTCTTGATGTGGGCGATCAGTTTGCCGCCGGTGGTTTCGGTGAGCTTGATCGTGTTGTCGGCTTCCTGCGTGGCGGTGAGCTTGGATGACGGCTGGAAGCCATCACTCTTTGGGATTTCGCGCTTCCAGAGTTTCACCTCACGGAAGCTGCCAGTGGCGAGGCGGGTGCCATCGGGGCTGAAGGCGAGTGACTGCACGACATCGCGATGTGCGACGCCAGGCTGTTTGTAGAGGCCGGATTTGAGCAATGCATGATCCGTGAGCTTGGTGACGAGGCTCTGCGTGGGCAGATGGTAGATGCTGATTTGATTCGCGCGTGCAGCGGCGGCGAAATCACCCTGCGGCGCCACAGCGACGGCATAAATCGTCTGCAAGCCCGATGGCAGCGGCTCCCACGCAATGACGACCTCTTTTTTGGCCGAAGCCTTGGCCCCTTTATCGATCCACGCTTTGAAGAGAGTCAGTTGCTCGACGGTGAGATTCACCGCGCCGACCTTGTTCCCCTTCGGCGGCATCTCCGAGTCCCAAGTGTGCGCCGCCGCCTGATACATGACGCTGTCCGCGCCTTTGCCGGGAATGATGCCTTTGTCGCTCTCACCACCCTTCGCCATCAGCTCCGGCGTCTCCATGTTGAGACCGCCCTTGGTCGTGGTCTTGTTGTGGCAGGCGAGGCAGTTGTCCTTCAGGAACGGGCGGATGTCGCGGTCATAGTCGATGGCCGCAGGACTTGCGGCCATGACGAATGACGAATGCAGAATGAGGAATGGGAGGCAGGAGCGGAGCATGGCGGATCAGATGAGGGGCTGACACGAATACGCTGCTTGTTTGCCGCTTTACTCAAGCATCCTCGTAAGCTCGTAAAACTCATCACGGACAATGTCGGACTGACGGCAGATGGCGCGAAGGGTGGAACCCTTGATGTGTGGGTGATTGGGCATGGTGAGGGGCGTAGCGGTGCCGTCGTCGTTTTGCCGACGCATCGCGATGTGTTCGCGTTCGCGCACCATCACAAATCCCAATCCCCGCAAGGCACGGATCACGCGTACTTCGGTGCGTCTGTCAGAAACTTGTCCATCTCTCAGACAAATGCCTCGGCGACGAATGCCTCCAGAACCGGACCGTCCTCATCCTCAAAAACCTCGGGACCGAATGTTTCGATATGAAAGCGGACGGCGGACTGCACGTCACGCAACGCCTCGTCATTTCACCACGGGTGTCACTGGGGTGAGTTTTAGTTTATCTCCAACGACTTTGAGCCACAGCTTGGAGCCTTCTCTCAGATGCAACTTTTCTCGGGCTGCCTTCGGCATCAACAAGCGTCCGCGTTTGTCCAAGGTCAGGGTGGCAGTCATTCAGGCGACCCTGCCGTAAGAAATGCCATTTTCAATGGCATTCACCCACCCATATAAGTGTCCGGAGTTTTACTTCTTCACCGCTGCGTTCACGCGAATGCGGATGGGATTGGAATAGAGGACAAAGGTGGCCTCTTTGGGCGAACTCTTGGCGGCGAGATCTTTGATGAGTTTGTCAGCGGCGGCTTTGGACGCATCGGCAGTTTTGAGTTCTGCGGTGGCAGCTTTGACAAGGTCGGCCTTTTTTGGCGTGGTATCAGCATTGGCTGAAGCGAGTTTTTTCTGGGCTTCCTTTTGAGCACCGAGAACTTTTTTGGCATCGGCCTCTGCCGCCGCCAGCTCTTCGAGATTCCGCTGCACTTTCATTTTCGCCGGCGCTTGCAGAATGAAGCCGTAATCGCCGGGAGCGAGCTTGAGGGCCTTCACATCAAGCGAGAATTTACCTGCGGTGGCTTTGGCAGGAATGTCAGTCGTGGGCGCTTTGGCAGCGTCCATGAGACCGAGGGCGGTGAGTTTGATGGCATCGGCGAAATCGGCGTGGCGGGTGACTTTGAGCGGGATTTCGAGCTTGGCGTCAGTAGCGACTTCAAAAAGGTCGGTTTTCTCGGTTTGAATCAGCGCAGGAGCGGTCTGCGTGCTGACACCGAGCGCTGGTGCGCCGGTGGTGCGATACTGCGTGTATCCCTTCGTCATGTCTGGCAGGGCAAAGCTGACGAACCGGCTCTGCGGGATGCCGCTGAGGATGCTGGCACCTGCGGGGGCATCCGCAGCGGCCTGGAAGGCGATGTAACCGAGTGACTGGCCTTTGCCAATAAACCCACCGAGGCAGGTGACGCCAGCGGGCAGCTTCTCCGCCTTCAATTCGATGGGTTCGCTCAACGCGTTGCGATTCGGCGCGATGACCTCGAACGCGGTGATGCCATTGCGCGGGACGTTGGCACTGCCCATCTCAGCGCCCTTGGCCTTGGCTCCTGGCAGGACGGGAGTGATGGCGATGAGCGGCGCTGGCTTCGGCGTTTCTTTAAGCATGCGCAGTTCAAACGGTGCGGTGGTGTTGAAGTTGTCGATCAGCGTGATGCGGAAGGTGCCGTCGGCTTTGGCCTCGTAGGCGTAGGAGGGATCACGGTTCGGCGTGTTGATGCTGGGCGCAGGCGTGATGGCAGGCGCATCGGCGATCTCGGCCTGCGGAGTGATGGTTTCTTTGCCTGCGGCGTCCTTTTTGAGGTTCTCAATGACGAGATGTGGATCGGTGGGATGAGCAAGCTGGTGGGAATGAACCTCGATGATGAATTTTTCGCCACTCTTGAACGCGAGATCGAACGCGTGGGTGATTCCGTGGGGTAGAAAGGCGTCCTTGATGGTCTGGCCGATCTGGATAAGGCGCGGAGCACCGGCTTTGCCGATCACAGGTGCCGGCGGTGGCGACGACGAGAGCGTGAGGCGGTAACCGTAATCGTCACCCGAGCGAAACATGAGTTCATTGAGACGCAGGCGGTAGGTGGCGTCAGCTTGTGAGGTGAAGGTGAGGACACCACCACGCATATGGGCGAGTTCGCGTCCTGTGGCCGCGCTGAGCGTCGCCAGCAGTTCCGTGCGCGTGTCAAACCGGACACCGTCAAAGCTAGCAGTCAGATGTTGGCCCTTTTTCAGGTCGATGGTGAACCAATGCGGTGAAGCGGACTTGAAGTTGCCCTGAATGACCGAATTGAGCGCCACTCTCTGCGCTTTTTCGGGCTTGATGTTGGCACCCGACGATTCAACCGCATCAAGCGTAATGATCTCAAATACACGCGGGTTGGAAACGCCGTAGCGACCGACG
>JBDNIB010000107.1:0-1818 GCA_041688535.1 Prosthecobacter sp. | reverse complement strand
CAGACCCGTCAGCACGCAGCAACGGCTGGCCATGCAGTTGGTCGTGGTGTTGTAGTGATTGGCAAAGCGCACGCTGTCGGCGGCGAGCTGGTCGAGATGCGGCGTGATGATGTCTTTGTTCCCATAGCAGCCTGCGGCGCGCACGGTCTGGTCATCGGAGAACAAGAACACGATATTGGGCCGGTCCGCCGCTGTGGCGAATGATACGGCAAGGACAGCAAGAATGAGAAGAATTTTCATGAGGAGGGAAGGGGTTGTTTCACATGCATCACGCCACGCATGATGACCCAGTGGCCGGGGAAGGTGCAGACGTAGGGGTAGTCGCCAGGTTCGGCAGGCGCGGTGAAGCGCAGGGTTTCGGTGCTGTTGGGATTCAGGAGCTTGGTGTGGTGCAGGATCTTGTCGCTCGGTGGAATGAAGTCCTTTTTGATGCCTTCGGGGTCCTTGGCCATCTCGTTGCCAGCCATGCCGATTTCTTCGGCGCTGCCGGGCTGGCAGATGGCGAGGTTGTGCGCGGTGGCATCGGGATTGTTGAAAACGAGGCTCACGGACTGGCCGGGTTTCACGCTGAACTCAGTCTTGTCGTAGAGCATGCGCTCGCGCACGCAGTTGATGGTGATTTAGGCGACTTCGGGCTGCTTATCGAAGGCGGTCTCTTCACCAGTTTTCTTCTTCTCACGCGGTCCGCGTTTGTTCTTCGCGTCGAACTCCGTCACGAAGGCGTTGATCTGTGGGCTGTCGGTGCCTTTCCAGTGCTTGATGAGCGTCTCACTGCCGAGCGAGGTGCGCACGGCGTAGCGCAAGTGGTCGCCCATGGGCTTGTCGAGCACGGGGAGAGCGCCGTCGAGTGCGTCCTTGCTGCCGATGTAGCTGGCGGCGATCACGGCCTCCATGCGCACGAGGCTGTTGTCGTCATTCGCACGAGCGCGGAGCTGCTTGATGCGGTCCGGGGGGCTCGATGTAGCGTAGCAGCGTGGTCGCGGCGGCGCGGGCGTGGTGTTCGTTGCAGTTGAGCAGTTCCTTGAGCAGCGCGTTGTTCTCCGTGCTGATCGTGCGGTAGGTCCATAGCGCTTCGAGCTGATGATGGCGGAAGCGGGCGTCTTGCGGATCGAGCTTCGCGACCCACGCATCAAGCGCGGCTTTGACCTCGGCGGCGTTGCGCTCGTGCAGTTCGCGCTTTGCCTGATAGCGCCAGCGATAGTGCGGGCTCTTCAAGAGATCGAGCAGCGCGGCAATCGGCGCACCGGCGATGACCGGCGCATCGGCGAGCTTCGCGCCTTTCGGTACGATGCGCCAGATGCGGCCGCTGGTACGCAGGCGACGTGGATCACGCAGCGAATACTGCGCGTGGCCTTTGATGGGGTTGTACCAGTCGCAGATGTAAAAGTCGCCACGCGGGCCCGCTTTCACGTCGGTGGGGATGAAGCTGAGGTTCGTGGAGAAGATGAGATCGCCGAGTTTTTTCTCCTCGTAGTGGTCATCCATCTCGATCCACTGATGCATCTCGATGTTGTTGGTGGGTTTGTAGCGCGCCTTGATGAAGCCGCCCTGCAGTTCCGCCGGCCAGAAGTCGAAATCGACGAATTCCTGGCCGCAGGTGCCGGAATACGCGGGCATCGTTCCCGATCCGGCATGCTGCTCGGGATAGGGCGGATTCGTGGCGTGGAAGGCGCTGGCGAAGATGGGATGACTGGCCATGTGGTGGCCCCAATCGTCGAATGTCACGCCCCAGGGGTTCGTGTTCGGGTAGCAGCCGAACATGGTGAGCCGCTGCGTGTCCGTGCGTAGGCGAAACCAGGTGGAATTGTCCGAGCGTTG
>JBDNIB010000865.1:0-2685 GCA_041688535.1 Prosthecobacter sp. | reverse complement strand
TGGGAATTTCCCGGCGGCAAAGTGGAGGCCGGTGAAGCTGCCGAAACCGCCCTGCATCGCGAATTACAGGAGGAACTCGGCTGCCGCGTCCACATCACGCAAACGCTGCCGGTTTTCGTTCACGCCTACGCGTGGGGCAGCATCGAACTCATTCCCTTCCTCTGCGAACTCGCCGCTGACAGCACCGAACCGCATCCGCACGAGCACACCGCCCTCGCTTGGGTGAGGCGCGAAGAATTGCGCGGCTACGATCTCGCGCCAGCCGACGTACCGTTGCTCACGGCTTTGCTTTAGGCGGTGCGCGTTTCGGCGTGCCCCAAGCACCGCGCTTTGCCGCTTTGGCCTCGCGTTCCAGCGCCCGCAGATGATTTTCAAAATCAAACTCACGCCGCCCATCCGGCATTAACGTACCGCGCGTGTGAATGCGGCACAGCCCGGCCTTCACCAACTTTTCAGACAACTCCTCGCCATCCGCGAAAAACACCAGCGCATACGAGCGCGCGCTGTCATAAACCCGCTGCCAGCGCGTCTGTACCGTGAAGTGCTCCTCCCGCAGCAGCTTTTCCGTAAACGCCTTCGCTTGCACGCCCACGCTCACTGTTTGCGGAATGCTCAGGCCACCGAAATAGCCCGCCTGGTCCTTCAGGCGATTGTTCACCAGCGAATACGACCGCTTCTCCGCGCAATCGACGAAATACAACCGCAGCACATGCTCACCGCCATCATGAGCGATTTTGAAACTGTCACCGTCATTGCCCGCATCATCCACCAGCCGGGCATTTTTCAACACCACCAAGCTGCCATCAGACTCGTCTGCGACCGGCGCAGGCTTGTCGCGATAATGATCCCACACCTGCAGCAGCGCGACGCTCAACCACACCAGAATCCACAAATTCTGCGTCAGATGGGAGCGCGGCTTCTTCATGTCCCGCGCTGGTTGCCAAACAGGTCAATGTGCAGTCGTGGCGAATAACGCCAGCCCGTGCGCTTGCACACCTCCACTAGCCATGCCTGTCGTGCTTTCAGCGCCTCCTGCGTGATCCCCTCAGGCATCAGCAAAATCTGCGCCGGCGGAATCACCGCGCCGATGCTCGCGATCACCGCCTGCACTTCTGCGACATCCGCCTCGCTCGCGACGACGAACTTGAGCTGAAACTCATACGTCGAACACCACGCGCGCAAAATCTCCGGCTGCAGCCGCAGACGCTCATGCTTCTCCACCCACGCCTTCCCCGCCCGCGCCTCATCCGGCGTCGAATGCGCCAGTTTCGGGCTGATCGAAGCCAAATCACACGCCACACCGTCCGGCGCAATCGTTCCCGCTGTTTCAATGGTGATGTGCTTCCCCGCCTCCCGCAGCCGAGCCAGCAAAACCGCCATTTCCTTCGCGATCATCGGCTCCCCGCCCGTCACCACGACGAATCGCGTCGGCTGCCGGTTCACCGCCGTCACAATGCCCTCCACCGTCATCTCCGTGCCCTCTGGCTTCCAAGACGCATACGGCGTGTCGCACCATCCGCAGCGCAGATTGCACCCTGAAGTCCGCACAAACACCGACGGCACGCCCACCAGCGATCCCTCGCCCTGCACAGAATAAAAAATCTCGGAGATCAGCATGGTGATGGGGCAGAAAAATAAGGGGAGGGGGTGGTCGCGTAGGAAAAAACGATCAAATTTTAACCCGGAAGGGCCGGGGCTCCTTCAAGCTTTCCCTTCGCGGCGACACGAAGGCACATTCGATAACTCCCTCTCTCTTGAGTTTGCTCAACACGGGCGATGCGTGGCTTGGCAACATACCGTTTTCGAGGCAATGGAGATAAAGCGCGGCTTCGGTCGTGAGTTGGCCGTCTCGAATGGCTTTTTCAAAGGCAGCTTCGAAGATTTGCTTCTTTTTCGGCTTCGTGAAAAAGTCAGCCGGCAGATAGGGCTCAATGTCACTGAAGTTTTCACGATTGAGGTCATAATCGGCTTCGCCATTGAGCTTGTCTTTCTGCCAGGCAACAGTCAGGAACTGCTCCATGCCACGCGGATGACCACTGCCAAAGATGAGACTGTAAATATTGCTGCCTTTGCGAAATGAGAACGGGGCGAGGAAGTATTCCGTACCCTTGGGGATCTTGGATCGATACCATTCAAGAATGACGCGATGCGCGTGATAGTGATCGCCTGCACGCTCGAACTCCATGTATTTGCGGATCGTGGGATGATCGGCGAAGCGGTGGAGATACTGTGTGCTAATGAAGAACAAGATGTCGGTAGTGGGACAGGTGGTGAGGGTGGCGAAGACATTGGCATCGACTTCCTTGAATCCATATTGATCGAGGAAGGCCAAACATGCAGTGTTTGGGTCCTTCAAAATGGGTAGGTAGTAGGAGAAGATTTTTTCAAACTCCCCAGGTCTGGCGTCCACCGTCAGCCAAGGGGGGATGCCGTGCTCCGTATCGAGGTAGCGTTTGAGCGACGCGATCTTATCGGGTCGAACGTCGCAGGCGGTAAAGGTGATTTTTAGTCCCTTGTGGCAGATGTCACCGGAACGGTTTTTTATCTCTTTGAGGATCAGCGTGGGGCTACCGGGTGTGCCTTCGCAATCGCGCCCCTCACCTGCGAAGAAATCAAACAAGTGAAGGCGCTTCCAATAAGGATCAGGCTTGGCTGTGAAAACGGGTAACCATGCGCGAGCGTAGA
>JBDNIB010000864.1:0-3770 GCA_041688535.1 Prosthecobacter sp. | reverse complement strand
TACCTTCAAACAACTTGGCCCCCTTGAAGGTGGAGCCCTCCGGGCCGGGCAGCTCCATGTTCTTGAGGTTTTTTTCTCATAGACACGTTCGATGTCCACGCTGGTCATGCCGGGTTTGATCAGGCCGACGCGTTTGCCGAGGACGATGGTGTTGTCGGTGGAATCAACCTCATCGGCATGAGTGATGGTGACGAACAAGGTCAGTAGGAAAAGCAGCGCACGCATGGGCAGGATTGTGGCCGGATTTCGCGGAAAATCGAGCCTGCGCTCCATGAATCTCAGCTTTTGGCTCGATCCTCGATCCAGCTCATCAAGATTTCCGCATCCGGCGTTTTCGCGATCCAGGCCGCGCATTTCGCCGCCGCATTGTGGAATGAATCTTCATCACGCAGCCGCCGCAGCTCCTGCGTCACACGCTCCGGCGTGAAGTGGCGCACGCTGAGGCCGCTGCCCGCGCCCAGCCGCTCCAAACGCTCCGCGTTGTCAGGCTGGTCATGCGCCATGTGCATGATGAGCTGTGGAACTCCAGCGGCGAGTCCTTGGGACAGCGTGCCGATGCCGCCGTGATGCACAAACACCGCGGCGTATTTCAGCAGCGTGCTGAACGCGGCGTATTCGACCGTCAAAATGTTCGCGGGAAGCTGCGGCGGCACTTGCTTCGGCTCCCGCGTGACAAACACTGCCCGGCAGCCGAGGCGCTGCACGGCTTCCGCAGCGACTGCAAAAAAACGCGACGCCTGCACATTTGCGCTGCCCGGTGTGAAGACCACCGGCTTCTCGCCCTGCGCCAGAAAGGTCTGCAACTCTGGCGTGAGCGGTTGTTCCGTGGCCAGATCTTCGAGAGGAAAGGTCCATTGCAGCAGATTCGGCGGCCAGTCGGGCTGCGGCTGCGCAAACCACTCGGGAAACAATGCCAGCACGCCATCCGGCGAGTCCCACCACTCGCGAAACAGGCTGCGCGGCGGTTTGACGCCATTTTCAGCGCAAATACGGCGCACGGTTGGCAGAGCGAACAGATCGACGGGATTCGGTAGCGCGAACAGCAGTCGTTTGAACCACACTGGCATGCGGCGGAGAAAGCGCATGGCCGGATGCAGCAGCGGCGTCTCATGCAGGCTCAAAAAAACGGCGGGCTGTAAATGCACGGTGATCAGCGGCGTGCCATGTTTTTCGCGGGCCAGGCGTGCGCCGAAGGCCGTCATCGGCGCGAGCATCAAATCGACCTCTCCACAGCCTTCGATGGCCGCGAGATACGGCTCCACGGACTTCGCGGCGAAATCAAAGACGACCTTCGTGCCGATGCCGCTCTTCCAGATGCGCGGATCGCGGATCATGGCCTCGAACTCGTCCTTGGCTCCCAACGCAACGAAGTCCAGCCCCGCTTTGCGCGCATGCTCTTCAAACAAACAGGCGGTGATCATCGTCACGCGGTGTCCGCGTGCCAGTAGTTGCCGTCCCAGCCAGATGAAGGGGAACACATCGCCAGCGCTGCCGAAGGGAAGGAGGAGGATGTGGGGCATGGTGGAGGAAATGACGAATGACGAATGAATGCCGCAGCACAAAACGCCAAGCAAATTGCGTCATTCGTCATTCCACGCCATCCAGCGTTTTAGCATGGTCGGCAGCGCTTGCGGGCGCGACAGCGTCACATACACACCGGCCACGACTGCGCAGGCCGCGCAGAACCAAAAAATCTGTCCCGGCGTCCAGTGCAGTCGAAGGCTTAGCTCACCTTGCAGCACTGCGGCCAGACTGATGCCGACCCAGGACAGCCACGAGGCCGCGCCCTGCACCGATCCTTTGCGCTCCGCTGGCGGGCGATGTTGCAGCACGGCCGCGATCGGCACGATGAACAAGCCGCCGCCGATGCCCAGCAGTGTCAGACTCAGCGTGAACCATGCCTTGGCGATGTCCTCCATGCCCATGACAAAGCCCATCGCCGCCATGAGGAAGGCTCCCAGCGGAATGAGGCCATACTCCACATGATCGCCGCTGAGTTTCCCGGCCAACATGCTGCCTGCGGCCATGCCGATGGCCAGCGCCACCTGGAGCACGCTGTTTTCCAGCGGATCGACCTTCAAGATCTGCTGCGCGTAGAGCAGCAGGTTCATCTGCACCAGCACGGCGATGAAAAAAAAGCCGGTGTTGCCCAGATTGGCCCGCCACAGGTCGCGGTCCGTCTTCATCCAGCGGAATTCGCGCCACAACTCGCCGAAAAAATTCAGTCGCAACGGTTTGTCGGGACTCGCGGCACGAACGCGCGTGATCCCGGTGCTGGCCCACCAGCCGACGATGGACAGCGCGAGCAGAATGATCCCCGGCCAGATAGAGCGCCCTGGAAATCCCACCGCCATCCAGCCTGCGGCCAGCGTGCCGAGGATCGCAGCCAGAAAGGTCAGCATCTCGATGATGCCGTTCGCCCACGAGAGCTTCACATCTGGTACCAGCTCCGGCAGCGAGCCATATTTTGATGCCGCAAAGAACGCGCTCTGCGCTCCCATCAGGCAGATGCTCACCAGTTGCAGGCTCAAGTCCTGCAGAGTCAGCGCCACCAGCGCGAAGGCCATGATCGCGATCTCCAGCACCTTCACCCACATCATGACCCGGCCCTTGCTGAAGCGGTCCGCCATCCAGCCACCGAACATCGAAAATAGCAGGAAAGGTACCGCAAAATACATGCCCGCGTCGGACACTAGGCGGTCCAGCTTGTCCTTTGGCCACTGCTGTGCCATCACCAGGAAGATGACGAGCTGCTTGAGCAGGTTGTCTGAGAACGCGCCCTGAAACTGCGTGCCCATGAGGGACCAGAAACCGCGTTTCCAGGAGTCGGGATGAGGGGCGTCGTTCATGCGCCTTTGGCGGCAGCTTGTTCGGGGGTGAGGCAGAGTTTTTTCAAAACGAAGTGCGTGGGAATGAAGATCAGCATGATGAGCAGGCCGACCCATGTCACCAAATAAAGTTCCGCGCTCATCATGGTCTGCGGTCGCGCATCATCCATGCCGAAGACGTAGTTCACATTGCGTGGCAGATTCGGGTCCGCCAGCGTTTCACCGGCCTGCGGCAGCAGATAAAACGCGATGAGGCACAGACCGATGGTTAAAGCCGTCCACCCTTTGAGCGCGCGTTTGTCATAGCCCAGCTTGAACACGAGATAGACCAGCAGAAACGGCAGCCAACCGTGAAACAAGGACAGTCCGCGCAGGAACAGCGGCTTCGTCTCATCAAACATGTAGGCCGTCATACCGGTCATCTTGAATCCACAGAGCTGCACCACGAAATCCACGCACCAAAGCGCCTGCGGCAAAAGGATGCCCACCGCAGGCAGCGAGATGAGCAGCGAGCTTTCCCGCCAGACGCCAACCAGCGTAAGCAGCAGGGCGATGTCGCAGAAGTAGAGAAAGTTCGTCGGGCCGTAGTGATACCAATAGACGGGAATCAACACCGCCATGAAGGCGGTGTAGGAAACTTTGAACCAGAGCGGGATCGCGGAGGTGGTGTGTGGGTGCATGCGGTTGAGTTTCCAGCAGGTGGTTCAGACGGCCAAATCGACCCTCTTTGAGTTTGTATTGAGAAAAGGCATGATCAACGCAGCCAAGCATCAAGTGCAGGCGAAACGCTGCCTGCCATGTGATGGGCAAAGAAGGCTACCGCAGCCCCGGCGATCACGTCCAGCGTATAAGGCACTCGGCCAAATTTAATTCGTCAATTAAATTGATATAGTTCGAGTGCTGCGATTGCCTTTGCAGGTTCGATACGCACGAACCACTTGG
>JBDNIB010000863.1:0-4835 GCA_041688535.1 Prosthecobacter sp. | reverse complement strand
TTTGTGAAAAATTTCACAAGGCTCCTGATACTACACCGCAATCGCGCAATCCGGCCAAGCTCAAGGCTTGGAACTCGCAGGCGCTGCCGGATTTTGCACAGCCCTCGCCGCCGCTTCCTCGGACATCGGCGCCAGATGGTCGGCGATGCGGAAGATCGCCAGGATCAGCTCCACGGTCACGCGGGCGACAATCAAGTAGAGCAGGAAGGCCAGCGGAGCGGTGACCATCTGGAAAATACCGGCGAAGGTGCCGTTACTGAAGCCGCTGAACATGTAGGAACCGGCATAAAACACCGCCGCCAGCAGGCTCAGCATATATAGCATGCGCACCAGACGGGGGGTGACGTAACGCTTGAATGAAAGGTCCAGCACTAGATCGAGCACGGCCCGCACTTGCTGCCACAGACTGGAAACCACGGAGGACTGGGAAGGTTCGGCATTCATACCGGGGAGAGTATCGCGCCGCCCCTCTGCCGCAACCGGCCAAATCCACCCCCGCAAGACGGTTTTTTAACTGCGCGGAATAGTGGTTGCGCCCTCTGGGAACCACAGCCAGAATCCGCGCCTCTTTTTCCGCACCTGTGGCCTGGTGCGTTTGACTGAGAAGTTCATCGACACCCCCAACACCGCCGAACCCAATGCCTGCGAAAACCAACAAGCCCGCAGCTAAGAAACCCGCAGCCAAAAAGCCTGCGCCCAAGCCTGTTAAAAAAGCTCCTGCAAAGGCGGCGAAACCGGCGGTGAAATCGAAAATCAAGCCCATTTTGAAAAAGGCGCTCCCCAACAAAGCGGCTCCAAAAAAACCCGCGCCGAAAAAAACCTCCCCAAAACCCGTGAAGAAAACCGCTCCGAAGAAAGCTCCCGTCAAGAAAGCCCCGGACAAAAAAGTAGTCGCCGCCAAAAAGCCCGCCGTGAAGGCCGCTCCTGCCAAAAAAGCCGCTGCACCGGTCAAAGCAGCCGCCCCAGCGAAAGCCGCCAAGCCTGCCCCCGCTCCCGTGAAGGCCACCAAGAAGCCTTCCAAATCTGCGCCAGCTCCCCTGGTTCCCAAAGGCCGCACCTCCGTTTCAACCGTCGGCACACCACGCCGCCCCAACCGCGAGGAAGAAGGCGTCACCATCGAGATCGCCAAAGGGCCGGTGAAAATGACTCCCTTCCTCAAAAAGCAGAAGCAGCGCCTGATCGATCTGCGTGACGTTTACCTGAACTCCATCGAAGGCGTCGCCAGTGAGACCATCCGCAACGAAGGCGGCGATTCCTCCGCTTTTGGCATGCACCAGGCCGATGCCGGCAGCGATGCCTATGACCGCGACTTCGCCCTCACCCTCCTCGGCAAGGAGCAGGACGCCCTCTATGAGATCAACGAAGCCATCAAGCGCATCGAAACCGGCACCTACGGCCTCTGCGAAGGCACTGGCTCCAGAATCCCCGAAGAGCGCCTGGAGGCCATGGCCTTCGCCCGTTATTCCGTCACTTATCAGGAAAAAATCGAGCGCAGCCAGATGAGCGGCCGCTGGAGCCGCCCAGTTCACTCCCTGTTCGGCCTCGACAACGCCGACGACGCTGCTGACGACGATAAGGACGAGGACGACACCGCCCCGGCCTCCAATAATAACAACTCCGGCGAATCGCTTGACTTCTCCAAGGAGTGACCTAGCCTCCGCGCCCCAAATTTATGCCGCGAGAAATCATCACCCTTGAATGTACTGAGGCCAGAGCCGCAGGAATGCCACCCTCCCGTTACATGACCACGCGCAACAAAAAGAGCGTGCGCACACCGGGCCGCCTCGAAAAGGTGAAGTTTAATCACTTCATGAAGAAGCGCACCCTGCACCGCGAAACCCGCTAATTTTTTACCCACGACCCTCATGCAACCGAAGACCCCAGAACGCATGTCCAATTTCCGTCGCGCGAATCGCAAGATGCCGCGTCGCCGTGTGGACATCCCGGTGGAAAAAATTTCCTATACCAATCCTGAGCTGCTCGCCCGTTTCACCAACGACTCCGGCAAGCTCATCCCCCGCCGTATCACTGGCCTCCCGGCTTGGCTGCACCGCAAGGTCGTGCGTGAGATCAAGCGCTCCCGCGCTGTGAACTTGATGCCCTGATCGCAAGCCCGCCCGTAATGGGTTTCTTTTGATCCGCTTCCCACTGTTGCACCCTGCGGCAGTGGGAAGTTTCATTTCCGCCCCTGACCATGTCCGCCCTCACTGACACGCAAAACGAACGCGACGACCGCTGCCTGCCCATCGATCGCGTCGGCGTGCGCAGCCTGCGCTTCCCCATGCGCATTCGTGACCGCGCTGCCGCCGTGCAGCACACCGTTGCCACCGTCTCGCTCGCCGTCGATCTGCCGCATCAGTTCAAAGGCACGCACATGAGCCGCTTCGTTGAGGTTTTGCACGCCCACGGCACCGAGCTCACCGTCTCGAACATCGTCGCCATGCCACGTGAGCTGATGAAAAAGCTCCATGCTGACAAAGCGCACGTCGAGATGCGCTTTCCTTATTTCCGCGCCAAAAAAGCCCCCGTGTCAGGCGCAGAAGGCCTGCTCGACTACGGTGTCGTGTTTGAGGTGAATACCGAGGCAAAAAAGACTGATTTCGTCCTCACCGTCGAAGTCCCCGTCACCACGCTCTGCCCCTGCTCGAAGGCCATCAGCGCTCGCGGTGCGCACAATCAGCGCGGCACCGTCACGCTTGCTGTCCGCTTCGACGAACCTGTCTGGATTGAAGATCTCCTCGAACTCGTCGAATCCAGCGCCAGCAGCGAGCTGTACAGCATTTTGAAGCGTCCTGACGAAAAACACGTCATCGAAGTCGCCTACGACAACCCCGTCTTCGTCGAAGACCTCGTGCGCAACATCGCGGTGAAGGCCAAAGCTCATCCGCACATCACTTGGTTCCGCGTCGAGGCGGAAAACTACGAATCCATCCACAATCACAACGCCTGGGCGGTGATTGAGAGTCCCACATCGCCAACATGAGTTACGTCACCGCCGTTCTGCCCACCGACCAGCCACCGCTCATGCATCAGGCGGTCGAGGAGGCCGTCCGGCTGCTCCGCGAAGGCGAGGTCGTCGCCCTGCCGACCGAAACCGTCTATGGCCTCGCCGCGAACGCGCTGGATGCCGCCGCCGTCGCGAAAATTTTCGAGGCCAAGGAGCGGCCCACGTTTGATCCGCTCATCGTCCATCTGACGTGCAAGGATCAGCTCGATCTCGTCGCCGACGTGCCCGCTGAGATCGCTCAGACGTTAAAAAAACTCACCGAGCGTTTCTGGCCCGGCCCGCTCACGATCCTGCTGCCGAAAAAGCCCATCGTTCCCGATCTCGTCACCGCCGGACTGCCCACCGTCGCCGTTCGCGTCAGCTCCAATCACATTTTCCGCCGCGTCATCAGCACGCTCGACAAGCCGATCGCCGCCCCCAGCGCAAACCGCTTCGGCTCCATCAGCCCCACGTCCGCCAGTGCCGTGCTGGCCGAACTCGATGGCCGCATCCACCTCATCGTCGATGCCGGTGCCTGCATGTTCGGTTTGGAGTCCACCATCATCAAAATCGAGCCTGGCAGCCCGAAGATGTTCATCACCATCGTCCGTCCCGGCCCCATCACGGCGGAAGACTTGAAAGCCTACGGCAAGGTGCGCTACGCCGTCCGCACCGTCGTGGATGAGGCCACCGAGGCTCCAGGACAACTCGCCTCCCACTACGCGCCAAAGACCCCACTGCGTCTGCTCGAACGTCCGTCCGACTTCATTCCCGAAGAGGGCAAGCGCTACGCCCTCTTGAGCTATCGTGGCGAGGAAAAAGATGGCTACCTCAACCTCTGCGACTGGGAAGACGTCGTGATGCTCAGCCCTGGCAACGGCAAGCTCCCCGAGGCCGCCGTGCGCTTCTTTTACGCCCTGCGCCGTCTCGACGAACTCGGCGTTGACGAAATTATTGCGGAGCCGCTGCATGAACACGGCATGGGCATCGCCATGATGGACAAACTGCGCCGCGCCAGCGTCCGCAAAGCTGCATGAGCGCAGAAAAAAAAGACACCGCCTCCCATGCACGATCTACCGGGGTCGTTTCTATCGCCATTCTTTGTAGCCGTGAGCTCGGGATGGTCCGTCATCAGGTGCTCACGGGCAAGTTTGGTTTTTTCTCCAATGGTTTGTTCACCGTCGCGTTTCGCACGCCCAACATGCTCCGCGATCTGTTCGCGGAAGGTGCTCTGTCCACCGCCTTCATCACGACCTTCAGCAAGAAAATCAAAACGGAAAACGACGAGGCGGCATGGGCGCTCGGTCGCAAGATGCTGACGCTTTCTATGTGCTTCATGACGATGGTCGCGGCGGCTGGCGTGGCAATGGCCCCTTATTTGGTGCGCTTGCTGAACATCGGCTGGCTCTATGTCGATGCCCCCGGCCCGGCCAACACCCTACCTGATGGTTGGACCCTGGAACGTGCCACGGAGCTGACTGTGCAGCTTTCCCAGATCATGTACCCCTTCATCGCCATCGTCTCGATCACGGCGCTGGTCATGGGCATGCTGAACTCGAAGAAAGTCTTCTTCATCCCGGCGGTCGCCTCCGCATTCTTCAATCTCGGCTGCATCCTTGGTGGACTGGTCATGGCCTGGATCATTGACCCGGCTTTTCGCAACGGCTGGGTCGTCACGGAGAAGAGTCTGAGCGGTTTTGCCTTCGGTACGCTGATCGGCGGCGTGATGCAGCTTGCGGTGCAGTTGCCCTCATTGAAAAAAGTCGGCTTCCGTTTCGGCTTCGATTTCAAATGGAAAGACCAGGGTGTGCGCGAAGTGCTGCACCTCATGTGGCCCTCGCTGATCGCC
>JBDNIB010000862.1:0-3758 GCA_041688535.1 Prosthecobacter sp. | reverse complement strand
CCTGTCGCTGGCAGTGATTCAATGGGCCAGACAAACGCAACCCACCCCTGGGGGCGCGACGCGCTCGCGGTGGAAGTTGACACCTTCGATCCCGGCTTTGCGCACCAGCCATGGCTCAACTGCCAGTATCACTATCACGCCGACCCGAAGGCACTGCGTTACCAGCTCAGTGATAACATGCAGGCGACCTACAGCTACAACGCCAGCACTCCGCAAACAACCCCAGGCGCTTCTACAAAGTCACCCGCTCCGCTCTAGCGGCTTATGCTCCCGCTTACACCGGACAGTGAACCTCGCACTCCTTAAAAAACTATGAAACAAACCCTGCTCCGCTTCGCTGCCCTGCTGCTGGCCCCGATCACCGTGCTACACGCCGAATCGAAACCCAACGTCCTCTTCATTGCCGTGGACGACATGCGGCCGGAACTCGGTTGCTACGGCAACAAGATCGCTAAGACGCCGAACATTGATCGCATCGCGGCGCGCGGCATTGTCTTTAATCACGCGTATTGCCAGCAGGCCGTGTGCAGCCCATCGCGCACGGCGATCATGACGGGTCTGCGGCCTGATAAGACGAAGGTTTGGGATTTGGAGACGCATTTCCGCGTGGCGGAGCCGGACTGCATCACGCTGCCGCAGTACTTCAAGGCGAATGGCTATCACTGCACGGCGCTGAGCAAAGTCTATCACAAGGGACTCGAAGACGGCCGTTCTTGGAGCGAGCCGCACTGGTATCCGGGAGGGAAATCCGTCGATACCGATCTGCTGGACTACACGCAGCAAATCGTCACCAAACATGAGGTGAACGTCTCGGAGTACACCAAACCCGACGAAGAAGCTCCCGACCGGAAAAATGGCAAGTCGGGGAAGAAAGGCCCTGCTTACGAAGTCAGCGCGAAGTCCGACGACGAACTCCCTGACGGCGCTACGGCCACCGCAGCCGTCAAACGTCTGCAAGCTCACAAAGGCAACACCGCTCCGTTCTTCCTCGCTGTTGGCTTTCTGAAGCCGCACCTGCCGTTTGTCGCGCCGAAGAAGTATTGGGACCTGTACGATCCGAACCACATTCCGCTGCCCGCGATTGACCATCTTCCTTCTGGTTCCCAGGAATTCGCCGGTCACAACAACAGCGAACTTCATGCTTATCCCGGCGTGCCCAGGGAGAATCCCATCCCCGCTGACTACGCCAAGATTCTGCGCCACGGCTACTACGCTTGCATCAGCTACGTGGACGCGCAGGTCGGTAAGGTACTGGACGCGCTCGATGCCGCAGGTCTCGCTGACAACACGATCATCGTGCTTTGGGGCGATCACGGCTGGCAACTCGGCGAGCATGGACTCTGGCACAAGCACACGAACTTCGAGATCGCCGCACGCGCCCCGCTGCTCATCAGCGTGCCGCAATCGAAGAGCGTCGGCCAGAAGTGTGAGGCTCCGGTGGAGTTCGTCGATGTCTATCCCACGCTTGTCGATCTCTGCGGCCTACCGATGATGCCCACACTCACAGGCATGAGCTTAAAGCCCTACATCGAGAATCCAGCCGCCCCGATGCAAAAGGTCGCCATCAGCCAATACCCGCGCATTGCGCCCGACGGCTCCGTCATGGGTTACAGTATCCGCAACGAGCGCTACCGCGGCACCTTCTGGCGCGAGCGCAATGGCGAGAAGATCATGGCCACCGAACTCTATGACGAGCAGAACGACCCCAATGAAACTGTGAGTATCGCCGACAAACCCGAGACCAAGGCGATCATCGAAAATCTGGTCAAATATCTGCCCCCAGTTGGTTCGGATGCAGCCCCAGAAAAGTCAGGCGGCAAGGGCAAAGGAACGGACAAAAGCGCTTCGTCATCCGCAACTACCGAGGAACGCGGGCCAAAATTCGAGAAGCTCGACGCGAACAAGGTCGGCAAACTCACACGAGAGTTTTACGTCACGCATCAATCCGACGCCAAAGCCGCAGGCGAGCGATTCGATAAGTTTGATGCGGACAAGGATGGCTTCATCACACGCGAAGAGTTCGTCACTCAAGGCGGCAAACGCCCGAACGCGAAATAAACCATGAAACAACACTGCCAACGAGTCATCGCCATGACCAGCATCCGCATGGAGCCGGTGTGGCTCACGCTCGGCCACTCCGCTGGCATCGCTGCCGCACACGCACTCAAAGAAAACGTTGCCGTGCAAGCGATCGACTTCCCCCGCTATCGCGAGGCTTTGCTCGCTGTCGGACAAGTCCTCGAACTCACCGAGTCCCAGCAAGGCGAATGGACCTCGCCAGCGGAATGGGACCAAGCCAAGCTACGAATGGATGTTCCCCGCCATCGACAAAGACCACGACGGCAAAGTCTCCGCTGCCGAATACAAGGCGTTTCAGGCTTTCAAACAGAAGAACGCTAACTGGCAGAAACTCCGCAAAGTCGAACTCGACATCAAATAACACTCACTCCAAGCACCTCCCATGCATCGCCTACTCACACTGTTCGTTCTTTGTTTCTCTTGCTTCGCATGGAGCGCTGTCGCCGCCCCAACGACCAAACCCAATATCATCTTCATCTTCGCCGACGATCTTGGCATTGGGAACGTGGGTTGCTACGGGGCGGACAATTACAAGACACCGGTGATCGATAAACTCGCCGCCGAGGGAACACGGTTCACACATTGTTTCACGGCGGCGCTGTGTGGGCCGTCGCGAGCCTTGATCATGAGTGGCCGCTACGCCTTCCGCAACGGATCGAGCAACCAGGATGCCTGCACCCAGATGGATCCGGCGGAAATCGTCACCCCGAAAGTTTTCAAGTCAGCTGGCTACGCGGCTTCATGCGTCGGCAAATGGGGCCAGCTCCCTGGCGAGCCAGGCGATCATGGTTTCGATGATTACCTGCGCTTCAACGGCAGCGGAGTCTATTGGAACCAGAAGGAAGGCAAGGCGGAGCCCTACTCCGAGAACGGCGAAGAAAAAAAGCTCGGTGACAAAGAGTTCATGCCCGATCTCATGCACGAGCATGTGGTGCGCTTTATCAACAAGCAGCAGGCGGCCCCGTTCTTCATCTATTACTCGCTCTCCAGCGTTCACGGCGAACTCCAGCCGACACTCGACAGTGGTTCCGATCCTGCGGACCTGATGGCGGACAACGTGCTCTACATGGACAAGCTCGTCGGTAAGCTCGTCGAAGAACTGGAGCGGCTGAAACTGCGGGAGAACACGCTGCTCATTTTCATGGGGGACAACGGCACGGGGAAGGCCTGGGCAGAGAAATCGTCCATCGGCGGACGCCAGCTTTCCGGGATGAAGGGCTCTATGCTCGAATGCGGCGGCCTGGTGCCCATGATTGCCAACTGGCCCGGCCAAACACCTGCGGGCAAGGTTTGTGCTGATTTGATCGACTCCACCGATTTTGTTCCCACATTCGCCGAACTCGCCGGAGTCAAGCTGCCTGAGCAGACCCTCTTTGACGGCCGCAGTATCGCGCCGCAGCTTCGTGGCGAGTCGGGCAAGCCTCGTGAGTGGATCTACAATCAGCTCGCCGCCATGTGGTATGTGCGCGATGCCGGATGGAAGCTCAATGAGAAGGGCGAACTCTTCGACATGAACGACGCTCCCTTCACCGAAAAGCTCATCACCGCCGACACTGCTGCTAGCAAAGCCGCGCGCACGAAGCTCGCCGCTGCACTGGCTCAACTTAATCCCGCAGGTGGCATCCTCGACCGAGGCGATGGAACTGGTCGCCATTCCGACAAAAAGAAAAAGAAACCGG
>JBDNIB010000861.1:0-3096 GCA_041688535.1 Prosthecobacter sp. | reverse complement strand
CGTCCCGTTTTTTGCAGGCGCGACTTGGGAAGGACTCGGCGACAACGGCAAGCAGTGGCCCATCCAGGAAGGCTGCATCGGCACCGAAATCCTCCACACCGAAACCTTCAAGCGCGGCCTTGGCAAATTCCACTTCTTCTCATTCAAGGAATCCAACGAGATCGTGCAGCACCTCGGCGAGTTTCCCTTCATCCTCACGACAGGCCGCGTGCTGGAGCACTACAACTGCGGCACCATGACGCGCCGCACCGGCAACAGCGAGATCGTCACGCAGGATCTGCTCTCCATCAATCCCGAGGACGCCAAGCGCAAAGGCATCCGCAGCGGCGACATCGCCCGCCTCTCCAGCGCGCGTGGCGAGGTCGAACTCGAAGCCCGCGTCACCGACGAGGTGAAGCCCGGCATCCTCTATACGACCTTCCACTTCCCCGACGCCATGGTGAACAACGTCACCGGCCAGGGCTGCGACGGCGACACGATGTGCCCCGAGTACAAAGTCATCGCCGCCGATGTGGAACTCGTCCGCGCCGGCAAGCCAAAGAAAAAGCGGATGCAGGAGATGGTGTGATGACCGGAGGATGGGCCTCCGGCCTGTCAGCGGATTGAGGCGTCTCGCCTTGCCTCCGCTGATCAAAGGCGGGACGCCTCGATCCGTTGACAGCCTGGAAGGCTATCCTCCATGACTCGTATTCTCATCGCTACTGACCTGCACCAGCGCGCCGTGCTCTATGCGGCATTGATTCGGCTTTGCGACGAGGTGAAGCCGGACGCAGTGATCCTCGGCGGTGATTTCCTGCATGGCACCGGCTTGCTGCCGTATGGGCGCACGAAACAGCTCACGCCGACTCAATGCGCAGTGGAACTCCATTCAATCATTGTGCCGATTCTCTTTGTCCGTGGGAACCACGAGGATGAAAACTGGATCGAGTTTCGCGATGCCTGGAAATCGCTGCATGGCTCCGCGCCGGTGCGGCTGAATGGCAGTTTTGCCATGATCGGTGAAGCTGGTGTCGTGGGGTTTCCCTGTGCCATGGGCCAGGAGGAGGCATTCAGCGAGGGGGAACCCCTGGGCGGCGAGCATTACGAGTATTGGTTCAAACACCTGTTGGCAGATCATGGCGACGCCGCCAAGCAACTTTGGATCATGCATGAGCCGCCGACCGGCACGCGGCTTTCTGCACCGGGTTCGGTGGTCGAAGGCCATGCGTGGTGGCGAGATGCCATTGCGGAGCATCAACCAGAACTCGTCGTTTGCGGCCATGACCATCTCACCCCGATACGCCATGAGTTGTGGCAGGATCAAATCGGACGCACAACGATCATCAACGTCGGCCAGCACATGGACGGACCGCTGCATGCCGCGTTGGTCACGCAATCAGGCGCAGGTCGTCTGCATTTCGACAGAATGGTAAGTGACTGTGGCGGTGAGCGATAGTGGGTGCGGAGGATGGGCCTCAATCCGTTGACAGCCTGGAAGGCTATCCTCCGTTGGCCGCTATCAATAGAGCTCGACGGGTGAGCGCTTGCCGTCCTCGACGCTGTGATCCTTCGCGGCCTCTTCGCCGAGGGTGGCGACGCGGAGATCCCAGATGTCGCGATTGATGGCAGCGAAGCGGTCGAGGTCGAACTTGTCCGGCTTCACGAGGCGCTTTTTGGTTGCCTCGATGCGCACTAGTGCATCGTGCAAGGCGGGTTCCTCGACACCTTCGAGGTGTTCGCGGGCGAGTTCGACCATTTCGACGCGGTGGCAGATCATCACGAGGTCATTGCCAGCCCGTACGGCCTCCTGGATGGCCTGCTCGAAAGTGACTTCATTCAAAATGGCACCCATGTCGAGATCATCGGTCATGGCGAGGCCGTCGAAGCCGTATTGATGCCGCAAGAGCTTGGTCACGATGTTGTGGCTGAGGCTGGCGGGCCAGCGGCCACGATCGGGGTCGTAGGCGGTGTAGTTGCTGTGGCAGGTCATCACGCTGTCGAGTTCTGGCAGCAGCGCGGAATAGGGCAGCAGCTCGCTGCGCTCCATTTCCTCGCGGCTTTTGGTGATGACTGGGAGGAACTCATGCGGATCGCAATCGGCCGGACCGTAGCCGGGGAAGTGCTTGCCGCAGCTGAGGATGCCTTCCGCCCGCATGGCGCGGTTGAAGATGCCGGCGTTGGTGATGACCTGCTGCGGATCGCGGCCATAGGTGCGGCCTTTGAGTGAGTTGTCCGCCGCATCGTCATACGAGATGTCGAGCACGGGACAGAGATCGAGATTGAAGCCGAACTGACGCAACACCTGGCCGGTGAGTTTGCCGTGGCGTTTGATTAGCGCCGGATCGCCTTTGTCGCGCAGCGCTTGTGCATTCGGCGGCTCTTCGCCGATCAGCCGCAGCCGCGAAACGCGCCCGCCTTCCTGATCAATCGTGATGAAGGGCTCGATGTCCGAGATGTCACGCAGGTCGTCGATGAGTTTGCGCAGTTGTGTTGGCGACTGGATGTTGCGGCCGAACAAAATGAAGCCGCCGGGCTGGAGTTTTTTCAGCCGTTGGGCGGTTTCTGGGGTGAGTTCGAGGCCGGGTACGCCCATGAGAAGGAGCTGGCCGAGAGGGAGCGAGGATGGCATGGAAGGCAGTGTTCGGCTGATCAGTGGTCGGGCGAGCAGGCGGATGGCTCGCTGGCAGGGGTGTCAAGGGTCGTTTTGCTGAAATTTTGAGAAAAATCGGGGTTTAAATCTCTCATTATTGCGACTCAGGCGGTTCTTTTTGGAAAAGAAAAGCAGGCAGGTTGACGAGAGGGGCAAAACTTTTTAACATGTCGGCGTCTGTGAGGTAACTCGCAGGCCACATTTGCAAGCTTCCTCAGCTCCGCATTTCGTGCCAATCGGTCCTCTATCGTTGTTGGTTGCTGGATCGCTAACAGAACCCTCTGGCTTCGCATGCCAGAGGGTTCTCTGTTTCTGGGAAGAGGCGTTCACCACTGTGAGCAAGTCTGTGATTAGTGTGTGAGCAAGTTGTGAAGATCACTCCGCGCCAAGTTGCCGCGCCCATTGGATCGCGCGCAGCATGCCGGTCGCTTTGTTGATCGTCTCCTGGTACTCGGAGGCAGGAATGG
>JBDNIB010000860.1:0-8767 GCA_041688535.1 Prosthecobacter sp. | reverse complement strand
TCGTGATACTCAACTGCATCCGCACTCTATACCCAGCCTATTTAAGGGGTACAGTTATATTTACAATAAAACATCATTCCGGCGATGCACCCGAAGAGACGGCCCAGGCCGTGCTCGACCACTTCTATGGCAATGCTGCCTACCCCACCCCGCCCCTCACCGAGGCAGCATTGCAGGCTGCCCTGACCGCCTTCAGCGTCTCCATCGCCGAGGCGAAAATGGGCGGCCCGATGGAGAAGGCGGATAAAAACAACAAGCGTGACACCCTCATCGACCTGCTGCGCAAGCTGGCCGGCTATGTGCAGCTCAGTCACGACAACGACCTCGCCAAGCTGCTCTCCAGCGGCTTTGAGGCCGTGAGCACCAGCCACGCCTCCGTCCCGCTCACCGCACCCACGATCAAGGACATCCTCAACAGCATGACTGGCCAGCTCATCGTGCGCGTCGGCCTCGTCGCCAACGCCAAAAGCTACGAAGTGCGCTACGCCCTCATCGGTGCCGGTGGAGCCCCCGGCCCCTGGGTGGACGGCGGCCTCTTCACCAACTCCCGCAGCATGGCCGTGAACGCCCTCACTCCGGGGGACAACTACCAGTTCCAAGTCCGCGCCGTCGGCGGCAGCACCGGCTACAGCGACTGGAGCGACGCAGTGAGTCACCGGAGTTTGTGAACCCGTCAAAGGAGCGGGGGGCTATGAAATCCCCGCTCCTTGTTTCCGCCCTGCCCCCTCAAATGTCCCTATGGAAAAGACACTCGACACCACCCCGGCGCCCGCTACCGCGCAAAAGTGGACCTACAAGGCCATCTTCCGCGTCGGCGACCAGCGCACCGGCCAGTGGAGCGCCGAGGTGAGCAGCACCGTGGGCGGCTGATCTTCCAAACTCCCATCAACCCGGCGGGAGCCGCACGGCTCCCGCTTGTTTCTCTCCCTCCCATTCCTTCTCATGCGTCTCCTAGCCACATATTTTCCTCTGCTTGTTTAGTTTCATCCCGTTTTCTGTGGCGGGGGTCAATTCTGGCGGAGGGCTGGGCAGAGTAGGGCCACTCTACTCCTTCGGCTCCATCGGCAGCCCTTTTGCCACAGGGTTGCGCAGCATCAGTGGCGGTAGTAACCGCACCGGTTTCGTGCCCGTACTGACCCCCTGGCATATCACCCTAGGCGTGCAGGACACGGATGGAGACGGCATGTCCGATGCCTGGGAGACAGCCCGTGGCCTGAACCCCAATGTGGCCAATGCTTCGCTCGACAGTGACTTCGATGGCGTGTCCGATTATCAAGAGTTCGTCACTGGCACGCACCCGCTCCAAGCAGGCTCCCGCCTCACCGCCAGCGCATTCAAAGAGACTACCCAGGTCCGTCTGGAGTGCCCTACTCTGCCAGGTCGCAACTACCGCATTGAGCGCTCCACCAACCTCACGAATTGGACCCTGCATGAAGAGATCATCGGGGACGGCAACACACTCCAAAGTCTCATTCCAGTGCTGGAGGGCCAGACGCTCGGTTTTTATCAGATCATCATCACCATGTACCGCCCCTGACCCAACATTGTCCCCATCTTCATCTTTTTTACATTCATGAAATTCCTTCTCACCGCCGCCCTCCTTTTTAGTACCAGTCTCCTGCACGCTGATGTTCCTGCCCTGATCAACTACCAGGGGCTGCTCACAGACATCAATGGAAACGTCGTGTCAGGCAGCAAAACCGTCAGCATCTCCATCCACGATGCCGTGACCAGTGGCACGCAGCTCTACAGTGAAAGCATCGGCAGCGTTACCGTGCAGAACGGCGTGTACAGCTTCCAGTTCGGCAGCGGCCCCACCTTCACCGCCGCCCTCGCCACCGGCTCACAACAGTGGCTTCAAGTCGCGCTCGATGGCACCGCCCAAACGCCACGCGAAAGGCTGGTGAGTGTGCCGTTTGCGATGAAAGCTGTAGAGGCAGATATAGCAGGATTCAATTCAGCGGCAGAGGCAAGAGTGCTCAGTCTTGAAGACAATTTTCTGATCGGTAGGCTTGACGACTTTGCTTACCGAGGTCTCTCCAAGCCAGCATTAACACCTTTCGTTGTGTGGGAGGCATTCACAAACGCATCGGGTGTTAATAATAGAGTTACTACAGCCACATCTGGCAGCTTCAATGGTGGACAATTCAATACTCTCGCTATTACGGTGGAAGACTTGCCGGAAGTAAGCGTTTTCTTTCAGGGATTGGTACTTTACAAAACCGTGACAGTGAATGCACGAGTCAGTCAAGCCGAAGCAGAGTTCAAAAGCAATAACACGTCAGAAGGAGCCCGATTCACTTTCAGATATAGTGATTCTACCTCTGCCGATATCAATACTGCCACCTCAAACATATTTTTTAATAACTACCAGCGACTAGTAGCGGTTAATCCGAATCCATTAAAAACCGTTAATGTGGTTGATGTTTATTTCCGGGGCGGCTTTTTTGTTCGCAACGCTAAGGTGGAAACTGTTTCCACAGCAAGTTTCACCATATCGCTTGCTCCACAGTCATCAAACTGGAGCTCGTTTCGTGTGGCGGCATTAGGGGCAAGAGAGGCGGGCGCTTCTACTTTTTTCAGCATCACTGACGGCTCAACAACACTCTCAAACCTCGCCTTGGATTCTGTTCATACATGGAACGGAGCAGCAGCGCCAACTTCATTAACAATGACACTATCACCCGGTGTGAACGGAACTGTGAAAGGTACATCGCTAACCACCCTTGCGGTGTTTTATAGTAACTGACTCAACAAGGCCAATATTTATCTAACTAACATCATGAAACTATTCATCCATGAAATCACCAGCAGTGGCAAAGCAGTAAACGGAATCGAGCTTACGTACATCAAGTTTATAAACTCAATTAGTGGCGAGGGTACTCTGGAAATTCCTAAACATGATGATCGGCTCAGGGTAACAAAAGATCAGGTGTTTTTTGTGAGTCCATTAAACATGGAAATTTGTATATCCTGTGACGCAGCCGCTGATAACTTGAGAAAATTCAAAGGGGCCAGACCGGTAATCGGCTTATGAACGACGGATTGACCGGAGGCTTTGAAGTCAAATAGTCTTCCGCATTGGCAATGCCAATGCGGCAGCCAGTGCCCGGAGTGATGGCAGTGGCTTGACCAACCTGTTCAAATTCACCGCCGGTCTGGTGCCAAACAACAGCGCCTCCGCCTTCCTGAGCAGCACAGCCGCGATCACCGGGCAACCGGCGAAGAAGAACTTCAGCTTCGGCCCCATCGTGACGGGGCGCAGCTACACGGTGGAGTTTGCCGATACGTTGCAGGCTGGATCATGGGGCAGCCTGACTGGCTTCAGCACCAGCGATAACGGCAGCACGCGCACCGTCACGGACAATGCCGCGCCGAGCACGCGTCGCTTCTACCGGGTGGTGATCACCAAGCCGTAGGGCTGGATGCTGGAACTGCGGGTGAAGACGGTGGTCTTCCCCGCCGTGTGTGATCATCACACGCGATGAGGCGCATGCGGAAATCCACGGCACGGTGGCAACCGTGAAACAAATGATGGGAGCGAAGACGGTTTTCTCCCACGCCTCGACGGAGCGCAAAGATTTGGACGTGCGGCAGGTGTTGATCCAGCTCCCTGCTGGCAAGGAGCTGCCGGTGGGACTGCAAGTGGATGTGAAGATCGAAACAGGCACCCAAGCACGGCTGCCGTAGTTTCACCGGATCAGCTCAAGGTTTTGCAAGCGGCGGAGCCTGCGCCTCCTCCTGCATCAAACCGGCCTTGATCAGCTTCTCCTTCGCTTTGTCTGCCGTGATGCCCATCGTGGGTAGCTCGAAGCCGAGCGTGTCGCCGTTGGGCTTGAAACCGTGGCCGTCGGCATCGACGTAGATCGGGTTGTTGTAGGCGCAGGGGCGCATCTTCGCATAGTCGCTGGTGCCGAAGCAGGTGGCCTCGTTGCCGTTTTCATCAATCGCGACGACGATCAAATGCGCGTCGTGCTGCAGCGGGACGTGAATCTTCTCGGCGAACTTCACCACGCCGTCTTTGAACATCTGCGGGTGTGACTGGCGGGTGAAGTTGAGCTTGGGATCAGGGCGGCTGTTCACCAGCACCTGCACGCGGTTGATGTCCATCCAGTCGGTGCATTGCACGCGCACGTTAAGATCAATGCCACCAGTCGCACGATCATCGTCCCCGGCGATCTTGCCGTTCTGCGTCGTCACCTCGAGGAAGGGGCCGGTGCTAAGCACGATGTGGCCGGCTTTGGCATGCGGGGCGAGTTCCGCCCAGTCGATTTTCGCCGGTTCATCCGTGCTGCTGGGAATGTAGCAGCGCCAGCAGCCGACCCCGTTGCCATAGACCGAGTGCGCATCCGCCACACCGACAGCGGTGACACGCAGACCTTGGTTCAAGAGCTGCCGCCAGATGAATTCGCGCACCGGAGAAACCTTCATCGCCAGCGATCCTACCGGACGGCTCATGCGGAAGGGCGAATCGGCCAAGATGTCGGTGCCGGGGCCGTTTTCGCTCTCCGAGCCGTCAATCATGCTGCCCACGCCGACGAAGCCGCCGTCCTCAATGCCGTCGCCATTGCGGTCCACGAACATGTTCGAGAGATCGGGGTGGTTGAACTGAATCCAGCGGTCGGCCCGCTCGCCCTGCCAGCGACGCAGCGTGAGCGCGGTGATGCGCGGATCATCATTCCACACCGGCGCACCGCCGTCCTGTTTGAGCGGCTCGGGTTCAAACGGGAAAGCATTGAAGTGCTGACGGCTGCCGGTGAGCTCCATGCCCTTGACCGTCTTGATGAAGGATTCGAGTCCGAGAGCCTTGATCGTCGGTTCCCAGTCGTAAAGACGATTGTGCTCGGTCGTCGGCGTGAATTCGAGATGCTCGGCGGCGATGTTGATGATGCGGCCATCGGTGTCGCAGACGTTGTCACCGCTCGGCGTGCTGTGATTATGGAAGTCGGCGCTGATCCAGCCCTGCGTATCCACCAGACGTTTGAGCGTGCCTTTGAAAACGAACTGCTTGGTTGGCTCTACGGTAACTTCCTGTTCCAGATGCGAGTATTCCGGTCCGCGCACCACCACGACGCGATATTTACCCGGCGGGAGCTGCTGCGTGAACTGACCGTTCTCGCTGTGATACTGGTCCACGCAGCCATGCGCGCGATGTTTCGGGCCGAGATTGAGCTTCGGCGCGTCTTGATCGAGCGGAGCGAAGTGCGCCTTGCACGGGATGGGCTTACCGGATTCGTCAGTGATGTCGAAGCGGATGCCGGCGGCGGCTGGCAATGCGACTTTGGGCGCGGTGACGTTGCCCTCGGTCACGGCGAAGGAAACTTTGGCCGTTGGCCGGCCTAGATCTTCGATTGAGAGTTCCATTTGGCCCAGGGGCAGCTTGAGTTGGTAACTGCCTTCATTGTCGGCGTAACCCGACAGCTTGGCTCTGCCAATGGGTACCTGAATCGTTGCGGTCGTGACGGCTTTGCCATTGGCATCGCTGACTTTGCCGCTGACTACGCCAACCTTCTCACCTCGCACTTCCAACACCTCACCCACGGCCTGCGCAGGCGAAGTGCCCACCGCAAAGAAGCGCGAGATGACGACCTCCTGCTTCGGCGCGAGTTCGAGCGTGTCGGTGAGTTTTTCCACACCGCTGACGCTCAGCGTGGTGAAGGCGTAGCCGCATTTGTGCGCAGGATTGATCGCATCGGCCCAGCGGATGCCCTGCACCTCGCCGGTGGATTCAAACCGCATCAGATCATCCTTGGTGAAGGCTTTCTGCGGCTGGTCAGTCTCGTTGCGCAGCACGGTGGTGATGAAGATGCCCTGCACGCCGTCTTTGACGCGGTATTCGTGGCGTTTGAAGACGCCGCCGTTCTTCGCGGCGGTAGTGACGGATTCGACGGCGGCGCTGCCTGCTTCTTTGACGTTGGCTATTTTGACATAGCTCACCGGGCCATGGCCGCAGGGGCTGTAGATGACGAGTTGGTCGTTGTTGGCACCGCGTAGGCTCAGATCATACATCGCTCCGGGAGTGACGCCGTCCTCGCCGTAGAACGTGCTCATGTTCGCGCGGCGATTCGGCGCGTTGTGGGAGATCAGCGCCTCCACCTTGTCGCTGCGCAGCACGAAGTCGCCGAGGATGCCATCGGCTTCCTTGCCCTGCGGCAGATCCTTTTCGCGACCGAGCGCGGCTTCAAAGACTTCGGCGGCGGGCAGAGAACTCGCGAGGAGGAGGGAGAGCAGGATGGCTGGCTTCATGGTGGATGGAGGGCGTACCAAACGGCCTCCCGTGAGTCATCTTTTGCTTCAGCGGCAGATTGTGTATGATCGCCGCGTGTCCACCGCTCCCCAACGCCTCGCCTGGCTCGATCTCTTCCGAGGTCTCGCGGTGCTGGGCATGGTGTGGACGCACTCGGCGCACACCTTTCTCGACGCGAGGCTACAGCAGACGCCGTGGTTTCACGACATGGATTACTACCATGGCCTGATCGCCCCCGCGTTTTTTTGGATTGCCGGATTTGTGCGGGCGCATGTGACGGCGGGCTCGCCGAAGCCAGCGCTGCCTGCGTTGACACGACTGCTGCAGGTGCTGCTGATCGGTTACGCCATGCATCTGCCGTGGCTGACGCCGCTGGATGCCGCCGCGTGGCGGGAGGCGGCCAAAGTGGACGTGCTGCACTGTTTGGCGATCAGCGGCATGCTGATGCTGCTGGCAGAGCAATGTGGGAAATGGCGGTATGTGGTGGCCGGTGTGCTCATGGTCGCGTTTGTGGGACTGCAAACGTCGGCGGAGAGCTGGCATACGGGCTGGCTGCCGCTGGATCAGTATTTCAATCGCAACCAAGGCTCGTTGTTCGCGCTGTTCCCGTGGGTGGGTTTCGGACTCGCGGGATTTTTGACGCGCAGCTTATGGGATGGCGCGTTGAATCGAGGCGCGGCGCTCATCTTCACGGTGGGCGCGTTGCTGGCCTTTGCGCAGCCGTATTCACCGTGGCCGGGCGGTGCGCCGGAGTTTTTTCTGGAACGTCTCGGCTGGGTGATGATGGGCGCGGTGGTCGTCGCCTATGTCGCGGATCGTGTCAGCGCCACCACCGGTTGGCTGCGGCTCGCGGGTCGTGAATCACTGCTGCTCTATGTCGCGCACCTGGCGCTGATTCATGCCGTGCCAATGCCGAAACAGCCGTTGCAGTACCTCATCGGCAAAACGCAGCCGGTTTGGGTGGTGATCCTGATCTTTGCGATACTGTTCGCTGCCTCGCTCGCGCTGGGCTGGTGGAATGAACGGCGGAAGCGGCGGTAGTAGCGAGCATTTGCTTTCGCCCCTCACCCGACCTCTCCCCGAAGGCCATGGCTGGCATCAACATGTCTGGGGCGGGGCGAGGGGAATCGCTTGATAACTCATGGGCAAGAGTCGGAGTGACGAGCGCACTCCTCTCCCCGCCGAGCGAGTCGATGCTGAATGAGCAATCTTTGGGGAGAGGCTGGGTGAGGGGCCAAGCCGCCGTTCACTTCACTGCTTCACGATCTTCAGCACACGGTTGTTGTAGCTGTCCGTGATGAAAAGCTGGCCGCTTTCTGGATGCACGGTGACGCCGTGCGGGCGGGCGAGCTGGCATTTTAATGGATCGCCATCAACGCCAGCGCTGCCTTGTCTGCCGGTGCCGGCGATGCGTTCGATCTTGCCGGTGGTTGGAATATAACGGCGCACCAGATGCGCTTCGGCATCGGCGATGATCACGCTGTCGTCTTGGTCCACGCAGAGATGTTTGGGTCCGTTCATGGTGGCTGCCAGCGCGGGGCCGCCATCTCCTGTACCACCTTTGGCACCACTGGCGTTCACGACGGTGCGGATGCGGCCTGCTTTATCCACCACCCGCAGCGCATTGCCGCCGCGTTCGAGGATATAGATATTGCCCTGGCGGTCTGGTGCCACAGCACGCGGATCGGAAAGCGGTGCTTCGGTGGCGATGGCCCCGTCCTCGGGTTTGCCCTTCTGGCCATTGCCAGCGATGACCTTGCTGCTGTGCGTCGCGAGATCCAACTCATGCACTTGGCGCAGATCGGCGATGTAGAGCTTCGTGCCCTCAAAGTTCAAGGTGATGCAGTAGGGGCCGTTGCCCTTTTCCTTGCCTGCGGGTGCCTGCCAGCCTGGGAGTGTGTTCACGATGCCTGCCTTCACATCCACCACGCGCACACGACCGTTCCAGGTGTCGCCGATCAGCACTTTGCCATCGGGCAGGATGGCGAGGTTATGCGGGCCGTTGAACTGCGCCCGCGATGCCTGACCGCCATCCTCACTCAGCCCTGGCGTGGGCTTCCCGGCCACATGCTGGATGATGCCGCCGCCATCCACTTGTAGCAAGCGGTTGCCGGAGACCATCTCGATGATCCACAGGTGACCGCCGGAATCAAAGGCGGTGCCAAACGGCTCGCGCAGCTTGGCTTCCGTCGCTGGAATGTCCATTTCATCGCGATCACCACCGGCGACGAGGATGATTTGATCGGCGTGGGTGATGAGGGGGAGCAGCAGGGTGGCGCAGAGGAGACGGAGCATGAGAGGCGGAGTGAGAAGTGAGAGGTGAGAAGGAATTACTTCCGCTTGAGCAGGCGCACGCGATGCGATTCGCTGTCGCCGATGAACACGGTGCCGTCGGCGTCGCAGAAGACGCCGTGAGGGCGGGACATTTTGCATTTGAGCGGATCGCCGTCGGGGCCGTCGCCTTTTTCATTGAGACCGGCGATGAGTTCGAGGTTGCCGGTCTGCGCGTTGATCATGCGG
>JBDNIB010000859.1:0-22879 GCA_041688535.1 Prosthecobacter sp. | reverse complement strand
GCCTTGATGCCGACGCCGTTGAGACCGACGGAGCGCTTGAAAACTTCGCTGTCGTATTTGGCACCGGTGTTGATCTGCGCGGCGCATTCCAGCAGCTTGCCAAGCGGGATGCCACGGCCGTAATCGCGCACGGTGACGGTTTGATCCTCGGCGATGGTGATGTCAATGGAGCTGCCGAAGCCCATGACGTGCTCGTCGATGCAGTTATCGAGCACTTCCTTGAGCAAGACGTAAATGCCATCCTCAGGCAGGGAGCCGTCGCCCAGCTTACCGATGTACATGCCGGGCCGCAGGCGGATGTGCTCACGCCAGTCGAGGGATTTGATGCTGTCTTCAGTGTAGTTGTGCGCGGGAGTGGCCATGAGTGGGAAAAGACGAAATCAGAATGAAGCAGGACGAATGGAATGGGTGAGATGGCAGGGGTGGGAGGGAGAGTCAAGGAGAGCACGGTACCAATGCACCGCTCGATTTTGCCGCAGAGACGAACGTCCCTGGTTTCCTCACGGCAGCCCCCAGGTGGCCCGCAGCGCCGCGTAGTCCGCCCTGGGCAGCAGTACATAATGGGGTGATGCGGACGGATCGAGCCAGCGCAGCATGCGGTAGAGGTCCGTCTCCGCCATGGTGGTGCAGCCGGCGCTGGGGGTGGTGGGGCCACGACGGACATGGAAAAAGATGGCGCTGCCGTAGCCGGGCGCGGAGGGCTGATTGTGGCGGATTTCGAGCATCCACTTGTAGGCGGAGTCGCCCAGACGCATTTTTTGCTTCTCAAACCACGGCGGGACGCCTTTGCGGGGATCAATGCGAACGTGCTGGTTGTAATAGGGCGAGGTCGAGTCATCCACATACGCATCCCACGGCCCGACCTGGATGTAGGGCCAGCGGGCACCTCCAGGCGGCGTGACGGCATAGCCAAACAGGGAGCCTAGCTGAAACACGCCCGCCGGGGCACGCCAGTCTTTCTCCACCTTGAGGGGAATGCCGTTTTGTGGGGGATTGAAGACGCCACGGCCCCAGGCCAGCCCCTTTTTACCCAGTAGCACAGGCACCGGTTTTTCAAAGACCGCCTGCCATGGCACACCTGCTGAGGCTCGCTGGTAGCATTGCAGCAGGGCGGTGTTCGAGTCCCAGGTGGCCGCCTGGGCGGTGATGACCTGGCGCACGGAGCGCCCGAGCTGCGCATGGACAGCCACAGTGCTGAGAAGGATCGTGAGCGTCGTCATGAGCATGACAGCGAGGTATTTTTTTCGATGGAAAGGTTTTTGGTATTGCATGGGGAACCTGTTTCCGAATATATTCATTAAATCAACCCTGCCGGGTTAATTGGATTCAGGTTTTGGGGGTTTTTTTCCTGATCTCCGAGTTCCGGCAGGGTTGTTTTTTGCCTGCGACCCGCCCTTTGCCACCATCTCGCGCATTGATTCATCGTTGGCGGCGTTTAAAGATGACCCACACATGAACTCCCGACGCCTTTTTGTCCTTTTCGGAGCCGCAGCCGTCCTCGGCCTGTCCGCCTGCACCACTTCCTCTGTCATCAGCCTGGACTATGTGCCGCATCCGGGCCGGGTGCTGCGTGGATCGCCGGATTTTTCCCTCGGCGTTTTCAATGACAAGCGTGGCGTGCCACCGCAAACGCTCGGCAGCGTACGCATGCCCATCGGCATGAAGGTGGACACCTTGCAGACTCGGCTGCCGATCAGCGACATCGTGCGCAACGCCTTCGGGCATGGGCTGGAGGCACGCGGCATGCTGGCTCCCGATTCGAGAGGCCGCTACAACATCACCGGCGAAATTCAGGATCTGCGCTCCCAACTGCTGGTGCATCCCTATGGCTACGCCCGCATCCGCGTGAACGTCACCGACACCAGCTCGGGCCGGGTGCTATTCTCGAAGGTTTATCAAGGCGAGCGCCAGAGCAACGCCTACCGCCCAGGCAGCGGCTCGCCGGTGCCCGTGCTGCGCGACCTGACCTCCCGGGCGCTGCAAGACGCCGTGGACTGTGCCCTGGATGACACTGATCTGCGCCAACGTATCGGCACCTGCGGCGACGCCCGCCCGCGTTACGCACCGGGCATGCTGTGATCTGCGGCGCTACTTCAGCGCCTCAATCAGCACTTTGCCGTCGGCATCTGGAAACGGGATGCCCAGCAGCTTCGCCATCGTCGGCGTCACGTCGATGTTTTTCATCTCCTCGAGCACGACGCCCGCTTTCACCCCGGCACCGCTCATGACGAAGCCGCCGTAGAGGTTCGGATCGAGCTGGAAATGGCCGTGCGCACCCTTGGGCGGATCGTTCGGGATGATGACCTCGTTGTCGGCTAGTGAATCGGTGAAAGTGTAGCCATCGCCTGCCAGCAGCACGAGATCAGGCTCGCGGCCATCCTGGTCGGGCGTGAGGTGATGCAGCTTGCTGGCGAAATCCTTCGCCTTTATTATGCCGCTCACGCCTTCGATCTTTGCAAGCTTCGGCGTGATCTGCTGCAAGATACTGTCGCGATTCGCTGCATCGAGCACATAGACGAAGCACGCGCCGCCTTCGGCCATCGCGAACACCGGCGAATCGGGCGCAAGGCTCTTACCGAGCACCGATTTGACGAAGCCTTCCTGCCGCAGCAACACGTTCGGGTTGATGGACTTCGTGAAGGTGACGAAGCCGTGGTCCGTGGTGATGATGAAGGTCGTCTTGTCGCGAATGCCCGCCTCTTCCGTGGCACGGATCAGATCCGCCACGCGATTGTCGGAATCATTCGCCGCCCAATACGCCTCCGGCACCTGCCGACCATGCGCATGCTCAAAGGCATCAAGGCTGACGAGGTGGATCGCCAGGAAGTTCGGCTTGTGCTGCTTGATGATGTGCGTGGCGAGCTGCGCATACATGTAATCCCGCTGCGCCTTGCCCGCGTTGCCCAGCTTGCACCACTCCATCTGTTTCTCGATGGGGATGCCCGCTGCGCGTGCTTCTTCGAGGAGTGAAGGCGTACCGTATCTCTCGAACAGTTCCTGCTCAAACACATCTGGCACCGTCCAGTCGAGTGTCTTGGCCCCGCGTGAAGCTGGCCAGATCACTGCAGCGGTGGTCAATCCTGCCGCTTTGGCCGCATCGTAAATGGTCGGTGTCTTGACGATCTCATCCTTATTGAAGAGCGGATCAGGAATCAGTGGCACTTTTTTCCGTGTAGCACGGTCAAAGTACTCATTCGCCAGCACCCCGTGCTTGCCGGGATGCACGCCAGTGACCAGCGTCGTGTGGTTCGTCCACGTCACCGTCGGAAACGAGCACTCCATGCGCCTCGCCCGCACTCCGTTCGCCGCCAGTGCCTTCACCGCCGGCATGTGACACTTGGGATCATCAAAGTAATGATGCGCCCAGCCGTCAATGCTGACCAGGATGACGTGTTCCGCTGGGGCTGCTAGAGCCGCCGCCGAAGTCAGAATTGGGAGGAGAAGCAGGCGCCACATGAGAACGGTCGGTTGATGTTTCACTTCCCGATGCAGAACAGCTTTTCCTGCGTGCGGATGAAGAGGCAGCCGTCGGAGACGGCGACGCTGGCGCGGACGCTCGCGGCGTTGCCGTTGGGTTTGGAGCCGTTGCCCATCTCGTTCATGCCGAGCAGCTCAAATTTGCCGGTGTTGGCCTTGGCGACATAGACTTCGCCCCAGAAATTGATGCAATACACTTTGTCATCCACCACGGTGGGGCTGCTTTCGAACTTGGTTTTGCCGCCGAGCTCGCCAGACCACACGACCTTGCCGGTTTTCGGCTCCAGGCAGCTCAGGGTCTTCTTGCCGCCGTCGAGGACGTAGAAATGACCTTTGTAGAAGGCGGGTGTGGGCACATCGCTGGTCACGCCTTTCGGTTCGGTTTGCCAGATGGGCTGCGTTTCGCCTTTCGCATCAAGCGGCATGGCAAAGACGGGCGAATTCTTCGGGGCGCAGGCGATGGCGATGCCGTCGCCAACGACGGGCGAGGGCACGAGGCGGAAGAACTTGTTGTAACCCTCGCCGGGCGGGTTCCAGGTGGCGAGGCGGGAGAATTCCTTGCCAGTAGCAGCATCGTGGATGGTGAGTGTGTCGCCACCGGAGATGAGCATGAGACGCTGGCCTTTATAGGTGGTGAAGATGGGGCTGCTGAAAGCTTCCAGCGATTCGGTGTTGGCGAGGCTGGGGCGGATGTGCTTCCAGAGGTCCTTCCCAGTGGCTGGATCGACGGCGAGGATATAGCTGCTCATGTCTTTGCCTGCGGTGCCTTTTTCGAACTTGTCCTGGAATTTGAAGGACTCATTGCGCTGCAGCACCTGGATGTAGAGCTTGCCACCATCGATGGCGGGGCTGCTGCCATAGGTCCACTGCGTGGCAAAGGCACCGTGCGTCTCCTTGAAGTCGCGTTTCCAGACGATCTTGCCGTTGAAATCGCAGGCGGCGGCGATGGCGTTCGCAAAGAGGAAGTAAACGCGGTCGCCATCCGTCGCAGCGGACGGGCTGGCGAGATTGCTTTTGTCATCCCACTGCACTTCGCTGCCTTCAGAGATGGTGGTGCGCCACTTCTCCTTGCCGGTCTGTTTGTCGTAGCACAGGCCGACGAGTTTTTTTTCCGCTTCGATGGGCGCGGTGATGAAGACATTGTCACCCCAGATGACGGGAACGGACGCGGCGATCCCCGGCACGTCCGTGGCCCACTTCACGCCTTCGGTGGTGCTGAATTTCACCGGCAGGCCGGTTTCACCCGAGGAGCCATCTTGATTTGGCCCACGCCAGCTCGGCCAGTTTTCGGCGAGGGCGACGGATGTGAGCGACAAGGAGGCGAGCAGGAGGGCGGCGGGTAATTTCATGGCAGAGTGAGAGAAGCGAATACGCGCTGGCATGTCGAGTTGTTTTCGCGAATTGATCGTCCTCTTTTGAACCTGGCTCTCTGGCAATCCACCGCGCTCGCGCTTCTCGGCTTCATCGCCGGGCTGGCGCTGCACCTGCGCTGGCACCCGCTGCGGCAGCATTTGTCGGATGCCTGGGATCTGGTGCGGCTGCGACCAGTGCTGGTCGTTTTCACTGCCGGAGCGATGCTGTTGGCTAGTGTGCTCGGTGAAACGCGGCCTGCGGCCCACACGCTGGTGCAGCTCACCGACTGGCGGGAAATCCTCCTGCCGCTGACACGCGATGCGGCGGCGCATCTGGCCGTGCTGCCGCATGCGCTACTGCCGCCCTGGCCGCTGGCCTGCCTGGTGCCGCTGGCGCTGCTGTTTCTGACCATCCGCCTCTGGCGCTGGCCCTACCGCTATGGCGAACGCCGTCCCGGCCCGGAGCAAAAACTCATCCTGCTGGCGACCACGCTGCTCGGCTTTGCTTGGCTTGTGCTGGAAGGCACCAGTCTGCGGCGCATGCTGCCGGAAGGCGCGGAGACGGTGAAGCTCGGCCTGCGCTACATTTTCACCGCACTAGCGGCGGCCGGCATGCAGGTGTGGCTGGCGCGCTTCGTCATCGCCTGGGAGAAACCGCAGGACACTGAGGCGGAGCGCGATGCCACCGCAGCGCTGGAGCACACCTTTGCCCGCTGGCAAAGCGTCGCCGCGCTGGCGGGTTTCAATCTCCTGTGGATGAGCTGGCGGCTCTGGCAGCTCAGCACGCCGCAGAGCATCGGCGGCTGGTTTTGGATCGAGCTGCTGCTGCTGTTTGCGGCCCTGCCCGTCGCGGTGGCAGCGGTGCCGGGCCATTTTTTGCACCAAGGCGCTACCGCATTGCGCATCCTGCTTCGTGCGTGCGTGCCGCTGCTGCTGCTAGCCGTCACCGCGCTGGCAGCGGTACTGCTAGCGCAATACACCGCCGCGATGGCACAGGCCCTGTGCGCCACAGAGCCACTGTGGTGCCTGCTGGTGCTGCCGTTGAACGCTTTGGTGCTTGCCATGCTCGATTGCTGGCTATTGCTAACCGCCCTTCTCATCATGCTGCGCCACGGCTTCCCACGTCCCACCTCCGAATGACCAGCGGCACGCTTTCTCCAGAACAGATCGTGCGGCGGGCGAAGTCGAACCTCGCTTTCGCGCTCGCCTGCCTGCCCAAGGAGCGGCGGCGCGACATGATCGCGTTTTACGCCTTCTGCCGCGTCGTGGATGACATCGCCGACGACACAGAGGCCAGCGCGGCGGACAAGGAAGCAGAGCTGAACCACTGGAAGCGCTGCGTGGAGGAAGGCAAACCGCCGGGGCATCCCGTGCTCGATGAAATGCTCGTGCTGCCGCAGAAATACGGCTTCCCGCGTGCGTGGCTGTGCGAAATCATCGACGGCGTCGCCAGCGACATCACGAAGACGCGCTACGGGACCTTTGAGGAGCTGCTCGGCTACTGCTACAAGGTCGCCAGCGTCGTCGGCCTCGTCAGCATCGAAATTTTCGGGCATCAAAACCCCGCCACGAAGGATTACGCGATCAATCTGGGCTACGCGCTCCAGTTCACCAACATCATCCGCGATGTCGGCCAGGATGCGCGCGACACCGGCCGCATCTACCTGCCACAAAGCGAGCTGCGAAAATTCGGCGTCCTCGAAAGCGAAATCCTCGCTGCTCGGCCCAGCGAGCGCTTCACGAAGATGATGGACTTCCAGTATGAGCGTGCGCGCGGCTACTACACCGCCGCACAGCAGGTGCTGCCGCCGGAAGACCGCAAAAACATGGTCGCCTCCGAGATCATGGCCGACATCTACTCGCGCATCCTTGAACAGCTCAAACGCGAGCGCTACCCCGTCTTCACCAAACGCGCCCGCCTCAGCAAACTGCACAAGGTGTGGATTCTCGGCAGCCATTTGATCAGGGCGCGGTTTGGTCGCTGATGGAGCGCGGACCTCCGAGTCCGCAGCAGCCACGCAAAGACGATCAGTTCACGCCTCAGCCCGAAGTATTTTTCACCTTCGACGGAGAGCTGCGGGTTGAAACCCGCGCCCCCTTCGCTGTCGAATAGCGTATCTGTATTTTTCTGATTGAAACCCCGCTTTTTGTGCGACTTTTGCACCCTCAATTTCTCATCCATGCGTTCCTTTGCTCTCCTGCTCCTTCTTGCCATGGCCTCGGTCAGCCACGCCGAAACCAAACCCCTCAGAGCCCTGCTCGTCTGCGGCGGCTGTTGCCATGACTATGCGCAGCAGCATGTGATCCTCAGCCAGGGCGTTCAGGCGCGCGCGAACGTGCAGGTGGATGTCATCTGGACCGACGACAAAAGCGTCAATCCGCCGCTGCCGCTCTACGACAATCCTGATTGGGCGAAGGGCTACGACATCGTCATCCATGACGAATGCGCCGCCGGGGAAAAGCGCCCAGAGTTGCTCCATCTTATCCTCGACGCGCACAAGACCATCCCTGCGGTGCATCTGCACTGCGCCATGCACAGCTTCCGCACTGGCGAAGACAAATGGTTCAAGCACCTCGGCCTCCAGTCCACCTCCCACGGCCCGCAAGAGCCGATTGCGATCACGTTTGTGGACAAGGAGCATCCGATCACCAAGACGCTCGCGGATTGGACCACGATCAAAGAGGAACTCTACAACAACGTAACCCTCTTCGATGCACATCCGCTGGCGATGGGCAGGCAGATGGTCAAGGACAAGGCCGTGGACGCCGTGGTGGCCTGGACGAATGAAAAATCAGGCGCACGCAGCTTCAGCACCACGATTGGTCACAACAACGAGACCGTCGCCGATGCACGTTACCTTGATCTCGTCACGCGCGGCTTGCTCTGGGCCATGGACAAGCTCACGCCGGAGTATCTGACGCCGTTCAAGGGTGAGAACACAGTGACCTTTGTCGCCGCGAAACCCATCGAGGCACCGAAGCCGCCGCCCACGCCGAAAGACGCCACCGGCATCAAAGCCACCGCCAGCAGCGAAGAGAGCGGCAAGAACAACTTCGCCTGGCGTGCCGTGGATGGCGATGAAAGCACCCGCTGGTGCGCCTCGAATGGCTCCTATCCCCAATGGCTGCAGCTTGAGTTTGAAAAACCACAAACGCTTACCGGCATCCGCACCCTCTGGGAAAACACCGGCGTGTATCAGTTCAAGGTCGAGGCCAGCACCGACGGCAAAACTTGGAGCACGCTCGTCGATGGCAGCGCGAACATCCAGAACGCGCCTTACTCGAACGACTTCACCCAAGTGGCCGGCATTCGTTGGGTGAAGATTCACGCTCTCGGGAAAAAGAGTGACGGCTTTGCCAGCATCCGCGAGGTGCAGCTCAAAGGCCCCGACATCAAGGCCGTTGCGCCGAAGCTCAGCGCCGAGCAAAAGAAGGAATACGACAAGGCCAGCGATCCGCTCAACAAGGAAGGCAATGTGGTGCCGAAGATCGTCAAGCTCACTTCCGAGCAAGAAGCGGCCATCCTCAAGGGCGTGAAGGTCGCCGAGGGCTTCGAGGCCACGCTGTTCGCCAATTCCGCCGCCGCGAACTATCCGGTCTTCGTCGCCGCCGAGCCGGATGGCACACTCTACGTCAGCAGTGATGGCAACGGCTCCCTGGGCCGCAATCCGAAGCGCGGGCGCATCATCCGCCTGCGCGATCTCGATAACGATGGCCACGCAGATGAAACCAAAGTCTTCTGCGAGGTGGACAGCCCGCGCGGCCTCGTCTGGGACCATGACCGCCTCTACCTCGTGCATCCGCCACATCTGAGCGAGTTCATTGATGCCGATCACGACGGCGTCGCCGAAAAGCAGAACATCCTCGTCAAAGACATCGCCTTTGGTTTCAAAGACCGCCCCGCCGACCACACCACCAACGGCCTCAGCCTCGGCATCGACGGCTGGCTCTACATCGCCGGTGGCGACTTCGGTTTCATGAAGGCCACCGGCACCGATGGCCGCACGCTCCAGCATCGCGGCGGCGGCGTCATCCGCGTGCGGCCCGACGGCTCCGGCCTGGAAATGCACTCCACTGGCACGCGCAACATACTCGAAGTCGCCATCAGTCCGCTGATGGACATCTTTGCGCGTGACAACACCAACGACGGCGGCGGCTGGAACGTGCGCTTCCACCACTTCACCGGCCTCGACGACCACGGCTACCCGCGCCTCTTCAAAAACTTCAACGACGAGTGCATCCAGCCCCTCGCCGACTACGGCGGCGGCTCCGGCTGCGGAGCCGTGTACATCGACGAACCCGGCTTCGGCCAGTGGAACAACGCCCCCTTCACCTGCGACTGGGGCACCGGTGCGCTCTGGCATCATCAAGTGAAGCCCAAAGGCGCGACCTTTGAAGAAACCCGCCCGCCGGAGCCCTTCATCAAGATGACCCGCCCCACCGATGCGGATGTCGATGGCATGAGCCGCGTCTATTGCGCCAGTTGGAAAGGCGCGACCTTCAACTGGGAAGGCCCGGACGTAGGTTACATCGTGCAGGTGCGTCCAAAGGGCTGGCACATCATCGGAGGTCAGGCTTCCAGCCTGACAACGGCCCGAGGCTTCCAGCCTTCGGTCCCTGATCAAGGCGGGACGCCCCGATCCGCAGACAGGCCGGAGGCCTATCCTCCCTTCGCTGTCGCGCCGCTGCCGGATTTCGCGAAGGCGAGTGATGCGGAGCTGGTGAAGGTGATGGAGTCACCGAGTCATCGCCGGAGGCTGGAGGCGCAGCGAGAGCTTATACGCCGTCCAGACCCAACTCGTCTTTTCAGTTGGAGCAATTTCGAGAAGAATCCACTGACCTCACTTGAGCAGTTTGCTGCCAACAAGAATGAAAAACTAGTGTCACGTATTGCTGCGCTAAACATCCTTGCAGTCTACGGCCACATGAATCGGCGAGGCGCAGATGTTCTTGGTTCCTTGCGACAAGATAATTCCATTCTTCGATATGCGCTTCGAGCAGTTATTTCAGCGCCAGACTGGTGGCCTGCCCCGGCAGATTCAAAAAGAGGAAGAACACTTCATCATGTTTATAAGATCGATGCTTTTGACTATCGAGCTAGTGACGTAGTTCAGCGTATAGAATGGGTGAAATACTTTTCGGAAGGGCATTTGATGGATGAAAAAACCTTGGCGGCAGCTTTTTCTGATGAAGACGACTTGGTGAAACTCACTGCTCGAACAGTTTTTCAGACTGGGTTCACCAAAATGGAAGGCGGCACATCCCGCAGTTGGACTCATCGTTCAAATAAGGGTAGCAGCCCTACCAGCTTCGCAAAGGGGGCATTGGATGCGTTTGATGCTGCTGAAAACACAGTCACAAAGTGCGGCGTTTTGTCAGCTATTTGCTTACTTCACTCGGACATAGTCGTCACCGGCCTGATCGAACGCCTAGACAAAGCCACTGATCCCGCGTTGCGCCAGGGCATCCTCGCCGCGCTGTGCCGGCTGCATTTCCATGAGGGCGAGTGGAAGGGCGATTCGTGGGGCACGCGGCCGGACACTCGGGGGCCGTATTACCAGCCGGAGCCGTGGAGCGAGACGCCGAAGATCGCTGCGGCGTTGAAGGACGCGCTGGCGAAGGCGTCGCCGGAAGAAGCGGCTTTTCTCGTGAAGGAGATGAACCGCAACCGCATTCAGTCGAATGACGCGCTGGAGCGGATCATCGCGTTGGCGAAGCAGGACGCGAAGGTGATTCCCGATGCTGTTGCGCAGCTTGCGACGGCGGAGACGATTCCGGCGGATGCGGTGGGGCTGCTGGTAAGTACTCTCCGACTTCAGTCGGTTCCGGGAGCAGTAGCGGCAGGCCAGAACGGACTGAAGTCCTCGACTACTTTGGCCGGAGCCATCATCGCGCTCTCTCGCACAGACAGCGCGGAGGGTTGTGCGGCCAGTTTGAGCGGGTTGGCGAAGCTCGATAGCATCATCGCGGCGTATGAAGTCGAGGTGGCTGAGGCGCGGAAGATCACGGACGCAACGGCGGCCAAGCAGGCACAGAAGGACGTCAGCACCCGGATAAACGAAGCCCGCAACGACCAGCAGGCAGCGCTCACCGCCTTCCTGCAGTCGCCCAAGCTGGAGAACCATCATCAGCTCCTCGAACACGAGGCTGAAAAGACCGGTACAGCTACTGCGCTCTGGGCGGACGCGGCCCTGCTGAAGCTCAGTGCGGCGACGAGCGGCAGCCCAGAGGCGCGTGAGATGTCGGCCAAGGCGCTGGATGCCGGCTGGCTGCAACCCGCACGCCGTGCGCAGATTTTGAAAGCTGCGACAGCGATCAAGCATCAGCCGTATGCGGACAAGATTCTCTCGGCGGTCAGTGATGCCGACCCGCAGGTGCAAGCTGCCGCCAAAGAGGCCGCCAAGGCGATGAAGCTGAAGAAGATCGAGGACAACACGCCGAAGATTGCGACGCTGAAGCCGGAGGAGGTGCTGGAGAAAGTGCTCAAGGCGAAAGGCGATGTCACCCTCGGCGAACAGGTCTTTACCCGCGCGACCTGCGTGGCCTGCCACACGACGAAGGAATCCGAGGCGCAGAAGGGCCCGTATCTCGGCAACATCGCGCAGACCTACAAGCGCCCCGAAGTCGCGCAGAACATCCTCGATCCGAACAAGACCATCGCGCAAGGCTTCGGCAGCGAACTGATCTCGATGCAGGACGGCACGCAGCAGATGGGATTCATCACGCTTGAGGGTGCGACCGAGATCAAACTGCGCAACATCGCCGCGCAGGAGTTCACGTATAAAGTCAGCGAGATCAAGGAGCGGCAAAAGCTGCCGATGAGCATGATGCCGCCCGGTTTGATGATCAACTTCACTGTGAAGGAGTTCGCCAGCCTGCTCGATTACCTGGAGTCGCTGGTGAAGAAGTGAACCGCTTCTGTCCAGAGCCGGAAGTGCGGGCACATTCAGCCGTGGTCCGCACGTAATCGGCTAAAAATCAATCACTTGCCACCAATGCACTGGTTTTAGCGCCTGAAATGCTCTGTGAACTGTTTCCAGACCTCGCCTAGTCCGCCGCAGAATCAGCCATTGGCTTTTTCAACCTATCCGCTTCTCTTATCTGCCCTCCCCCGGAGCTTTACGCGATGACTTCCTTCACTACGTGCCCATGCACGTCCGTGAGGCGGAAGTCGCGGCCGGCGTAGCGGAAGGTGAGTTTTTCGTGATCGAGGCCGAGCTGGTGCAGGATGGTGGCATGCAGGTCGTGCATGTGGACTTTATCATCGACGGCCATGTGGCCGATGTCGTCGGTGACGCCGTGGGAGAAACCGGATTTGAAGCCGCCACCGGCGACCCAGACGGTGAAGCCGAGGGGATTGTGGTCGCGGCCGGTGCCGTTGTTCTGTGCATAGGGCGTGCGGCCAAATTCGCCGCCCCACCAGACGATGGTGTCTTCGAGCAGACCGCGTTGTTTGAGATCGGCCAGGAGTCCGGCGATGGGTTTATCGACGGCGGCGGCGTGATCGCCGTGCTTCGGAAGATTTGAGTGCTGATCCCAGGCGGGGTTGTTGGAGTTGTCGCCGTAATTGACCTGGATGTAGCGCACGCCCTGCTCGGCCATGCGGCGGGCCATGAGGCACTGACGGCCGAAGTTGTCGGTGGTTTTTTCGTTGATGCCGTAAAGTTTCAGCGTGGCCTCGGATTCGGCGCTGAGATCGAGCGCATCAGGCGCTTTGTTTTGCAGGCGCCAGGCGAGTTCGTAGCTGCGGATGACGGCGTCGATTTCGGTGTCGCCGGGCATGGCGCGGGCGGCTTGTCCGGCATTCAGTGAGGTGAGCAGGTCGAACTGCTTGCGCTGCTGCTCGGGTGTCCAAATCGTGTTGGTGATGTTCTTGATGGTGGATTCCTTCGCGGGCTGGCCACTGCGGCCCACGGGCGTTCCTTGGAACACGGCAGGCAGGAAGGCGTTGCTGTAATTGCGCGGACCACCATTGCCGAGGCTGGGACTGATGCTGACAAAGCCAGGTAGGTTTTCGTTTTCCGCACCGAGGCCATACAGGACCCACGAACCCATGCTGGGGCGGATGAAGCTGGTGGTGCCGGTATGCAGAAACAGCGTGGCGGGGCCGTGGGCGACGCCTTCAGTGTGCATGCCGTGGAAGAAGCACAGGTCATCAATGTGTTGATTGATGTGCGGGAAGAGATTTGAGGCCCAGTGGCCGGTCTCGCCATGCTGCTGGAATTCCCACAGCGGCTTCATGATGCGCTGCGGCGCGCCTTTGCCGGTCTTCGCCACGATGCGGGAGTCGGCCACGTCGATGATCTTGCCGTCGTCTTTGAACAAGCGCGGCTTGTAGTCGTAAGAGTCCACATGGCTGACGCCGCCCTGCATGAACAGGAAGATGACGCGCTTGGCCTTCGAGCCGTGATGCGGCTTCCGCGTGGCGAGCGGATTCGCCAGCGCGGCTTGGCTCTGGGCCATGGCCTGCCAGGCGAGGTAGCCAAAGCCGCAGCCAGTGCTTTGCAGGATGTCGCGTCGGGAAAAACTCATGCGCAGTCAACGTGGCTGGAACATGGGATTTCGCCAGAAAAAAGCCCCATGGGTCACGAGGACACATGAGGCGGAGTTTGAGCGACCAAAAGCTGATTACAGCATGTCGGCCACGAGGGCGCGCTCGTCGGTGAGTTCCTTGTTCGTGGCGGCGATCTTCAACTTGGCGAAGTCGTCCATCTCGTAGCCAGTGATGACTTCGTAGCTGCCGGGAGTCGTGGTGCGCACGGGCATGCCGGCCCAGACTTCAGGATCGAAGCCATAGAGGCCGTTGCTCTTCACGGCGACGCTGTGAATCGCGCCAGGGGTGACGAGCGAGCGGACGTGATCCACGAGCGCATTCGCGGCGGAAGCGGCGGAGGAAGCACCACGGGCGGCGATGATGGCGGCACCGCGTTTGCCAACGGTTTCGAGGAAGGGGCCTTCGAGCCAGCCTTGGTCGTTGATGACGGCGGCTGCCGCTTTGCCGCCGATGGTGGAGTGGGCAAAGGAAGGGAACATCGTCGGGCTGTGATTGCCGTAGATGAAGATGTCCTTCACTTCGGTGAGGTCCACACCGGCCTTTTGCGCCAGTTGGGTCTGGGCGCGGTTTTGATCGAGGCGCACCATGGCGGTGAAACGGTCCGGCGTGAGGCGCTTGGCCTGGGAGGCGGCGATCATGCAGTTCGTGTTGGCCGGATTGCCGACGACAGCGATGCGGGCGTCGTCAGCGGCGACGGCATCAATGATCTGGCCCTGGCCGATGAAGATTTTGCCATTGTCCTTGAGCAGGTCGGCACGCTCCATGCCTGGGCCGCGCGGTTTGGCACCGACGAGCAGGCACCAGTTGGCGTCTTTGAAGCCAACGGCGGGATCGGAGGTCTGCACGATGCCTTTGAGCAGCGGGAAGGCGCAGTCGTCGAGTTCCATGGCGACACCGGCGAGGGCGGCCATAGGTTTTTCAAACGGAGCTTCGATGAGCTGGAGGATCACCGGCTGATCCGGGCCAAACATGGCACCGGAGGCGATGCGGAAAAGGAGGGCGTAACCGATTTGACCGGCGGCACCGGTGACTGCGACTTTGATGGGGGTTTTGGACATGAGATTCAGAGAATGGGACGGCAGCAGAGCAAGATGCGAGGGCAGGGCAACTGCGGGGCACTGGAAAGCTGAAAATCAAAGATTGATTTCCAGGGCCAAATACCCCACAATAAAATATCTAAAAGGAAAGTTGATAATCACTATATTGTTAATAACCATGCGCCACCTCTCTCTTCTCCTCGGCCTGGCCATCTGCCTGCTCGCTTCCTGCACTTCTTCAGGAATCTTCGGTGCCAACAAACTCAACAAGAACGCCTCGCGCATCAACTCGGTACGCACCACGGCTTATACGCACGGCGAGTCCGACCATATCGTTTATGGTGCCAAGACGGCCGTGGGTACCCAGCTCAAGTACGGCAATGTCCGCAGCGCCGCCGCCGACTGGTCGGTATATCCAGTGGGAACAATTTTCCAGATCGAAGGACTGCCCTACGTTTATCAAGTCGATGACTACGGCTCAGCATTGGTCGGCACGAACACCATTGACCTCTACAAGCCAGACAAGGCCACAATGAATGCCTGGGGAGTGCGGAACGTGAACATTCGCGTGATCAAATGGGGATCGTTCTCCAAAAGCCTCTCCATCATGAAACCACGGACAGGCTATTCACACATCCGTCGTATGGTGGCACGCATCGAAGGCAGCTCCTAGTCTCGCACTCACCACCGTGACGAAGCAGGAACGTGCGGCGTACATTTTGAAACGCTTGGGGCAGTTGTACCCCAAGCCACCGGTGCCGCTGGATCACACGGATGCCTTCACCCTGCTGGTAGCGGTGCTGCTTTCCGCGCAATGCACCGATGTCCGGGTCAATCAAGTGACCCCTGCCCTGTTTCAATTGGGGCGCGCACCCGCTGCTCTTGCCGCCGCGCAAATCGCTGAAATTGAAGCCATTGTCCGCCCCTGCGGGCTGGGTCCGCAGAAAGCCCGGGCCATACATGGGCTCTCTGCCATCCTGCTGGCCGAGCACAACGGCCAGGTTCCCGCTTCGTTGGAGGCTTTGGAGCGATTGCCTGGAGTGGGGCACAAAACCGCCCAGGTCGTGATGGCCCAAGCGTTCGGCATCCCCTCTTTTCCCGTGGACACACACATCCACCGGCTGGCCCAGCGGTGGAGCCTGACCAACGGGAAATCCGTGCTGCAAACAGAGCGCGACCTGAAACGCCTGTTTCCTGAAAAAGCCTGGAACCGGCTGCATCTCCAAATCATCTACTATGCGCGTGAGCACTGCAGCGCCCGTGGCTGCGATGGCACGGTCTGTGAAATCTGCCGCACCTGTTTTCCAGACCGCCGCAAACCGGCCCGCACCCGAAAGGCGTAAAAAAGCACCCTGCGGGGAGACAGGGTACTGGTCGAGAACTTGCGGGAATGACAAAAACTACCAGCGAAGTCGCAACGTCGTGCGGAAGGCCCGCGTGGTATCTCCCAAGTCAACTCCGAGGCCCACGTCAAACATAGGCAGGACACGGAAGTAGGTCGAGAGATCGAAGACTTTGCTGTCATACTTGTCGGCACTGCTGACCGTCACACCAGCCTGCACTTCCATGAAGTCCAGCGGGGTGAAACGCAGTGCCGGACGCACATAGATAGAGCCATCGCTGAAACTCAGGGATGAATCCGTGGCACGCAGGCTGGCATAGGTCAGGCCAGCTTCTGCGACGAAGGTGAGACGCTTGTCGATCAGCGGAGTATGGAAGCCTGCACCCGCCTGGATGGTGGCGAAGTCGTAATCCGCCTTGGTGGCCCCGGCAACGGTGCCTGCACCGCCTGAACCGCTGCCCCAAGAGGCACCGAACTTCAAATACAGCGGATTGAACAAAGCGACCGTAAGGGCACCGCCAATGGTGTGCGCGCCATCCAGACCCTTCTGTTTCGGGTCCACATAGCGGTAGAAAACCTCGAGATTGTCGAAATTCACCATTTCAGGACCGGTTTTGCCCCCGTAGCTCGCTGTAGTCGGAGCAGGTGCGCCATAAGCACCGGTCCCCTGTGGGGCGTATGTGGACACCGGGCCGGGAGGCGGTGCCGAGGCGTACGGATCGACATAAGTCGGCGGAGGCGTCACCCCCGAAGACACATAGGGCGGCGGCATTGAATTCGGGTAGGCAGGAACCGTGGTAGGCGGAGGTGCACCATAACCAGGCGGTGGCACGCCCATGACGCCGTAACCCGGCGGGGGAGCACCTTGTCCGAAGGCACTGTGACCAAGTATGATAGCTAGGCTCAGGGCGCTTAAAAAGATTTTTTTCATGGCAAGCGGGGCAACTATTGATTATTTAGATAACTTAAATAATCTCTCAAACCAATAGATTCAGCAAATTTTTTTTGTGATTTTGGGATTTCCAGCGCCAGCAGTCGCTATATCTGGCCCAATCGCTGGTATAAACCTCGCCAATCAGGCTCAAAACGCAGCAACAGGAACTGCGAAAGCCGCCTCGCCTCAGGTTTTCTTGAATCTTATCAAAAAGACCACCAAGAGCACCGCTCCCAGGATGATTCCTCCTATGAAAAACCTGTTAGAACTCGGCTCCACCGCACTGGCGACCGTCTCTTGAGGCGAGATGGTCACCACTTCCGGTGTGGTGGGTACAGATGGAGCAGCCGCTTCAGTGGTCAGCGGGGCTGCCGCCGTGGCCGTTTGCAGCACCTGCCCCCAGTCCACATTGAGCAGAATGTCCCAGCCGGGGTTTTGATTCTTCAACCGGCAGCCGCAACGGCCCACGAGGAACATGCTGGCGTCTTCCAGCGAAGCGTCATCCATCAGCGCCAGCGGCCAGGCACCCAGCACCCGACCGCGGCCAAACACGGCGGCGGCAAAGCTAGTCGTGGCAGGATCCACCTCGCCGCCGGGTCCGGCCAGCATGCGCAGCAGCGGCTGTTCAGCAGGATCATCGCGCCGCAGGCGCAATGTCGTGAATTGCAGCCGCAGTGGCGGCCCTGGGCCAAGCTGGCTGTCTGGGTCGTGCGGGTCTTGAATGGGCAAGGCGGCGACTTGCTGCAGAAATTTCAGCCGTTTTTCGATACGTTCGGCCTCCGCCAGATCCTCCGGCGAGCCATTGTCGGCAATCACCCACACCACCGAATCGCCGGCCAGAATCCGCTCAACGATCTGCCGACGGGCGGGCGAGTCGAGCAGTGTTGGCAATGAGTTTTGATCCAGTTTCCCTGACCACACGAACTGGTCGCTCTCACGGGAGGAGTGCAGTTGCGCGAGTGTCACCGCTGGATCGGTCGATGTTGTGATGTCCAGATTCGCCTTCCCGTTCGCACGCAGCGGCCGCAGCAAATCCTGCAATGGCGCGTCCTTGGCCGCAGACGCGGGCAGCACGAGATGAAACTTGTCCGCCTCCCAGCGGTCCAGCGCATAACGAAACACGGGAATGGTGCAAGCGCACGCACCGGTGGCGCACACGAGGCTGAAAAGGGTGGCGAAGCGCATGGACGTCATTTGCCGAAGCATTGCAGCTTACCATCCATGGTGCTCACATACACGCGGCCTTGGGAAACCGTGATGCCGTCCCAGACGGGCGGGCTGGTGAGTTCGAGTCCGCCGCTCTGCTCACCGGTTTCGACGTTTACCGCCCACATCTTGGCACCGCGACGACCTTCGAGAGCCTCATTCTGCTCGTCGAGTTCCTTCAGAATCGCCGGATCTTTGGCAGCCAAACGTTCAAACGCATATTCCTCGTCAATCATGTCTGGCGCACCGCTCACCAGCACCGTCTTGCCTGCGAGCGCCATGCTTCGTGCCACGATGGGCACAAAGCGATCCCAGGTGTGCTGCACGAAGCTGCCATTGGTCTTACCACCTTTGCCCCCGCCGCCGCTGGCTCCTTTGAACCACAGGGCACCGCCCACCTTACCCTTGCCACTCTCCAAGCCGGCCCCCACGCCATGGGCATCGTTGCCGGAGCTGTCACGCGAATCGCCGTTGTCGAAATTGCAGACCAGCACGGCATCCGTCGGTTTCGCATCCGGCTGTTCAAAGCGCTGCTGCACCTCCTCAGCCGTGAGCGCCTTGTGATACAAGGCGAACTGATCCAGCAGGCCACTGTAACCACCGGCGTTGGCCTCGGCCACACCGTTGCCGTTGCCCACTAACATCGGCCTAGCCGGCTTTGAGGAAACGAGACCTCCAGCCGTGCCTTCCGCGACGAGTTTGCCGTCAATATAAAGGCTCATTTTCTTGTCTGCGGCCAAGGTGCCGACAATTTGGTGCCAACCTTCCGTCAATGCCTCAGCGGAAGCGATGCTGCTGAGCTTGCTGTCGCTACGCACATGGAACTGCGGCTTCTTGTTATGAAAATCGAGCGCGATGCCCTGCACCGGCCCGCCATGATTCAACAACGTTCCCTCGGCGGTGTCAGGCAGCACCCAGACCTCAACGCTGATCGGAGTGTTCGTCGGATCAAGGGCGGCTACGTCCGGGAACTGCACGCTGCCCGGAATCGGTGCGCCTTTGGCTGTCGTCTCGGCCACAGCACCTTTGGCTGCACCCTTCTTGCCTTTGCCCTTGCCTGCTTTCTTGGCCTCTGCCTGCGCTTTCAAGGTCTCGGCATGACCTACCTGCGTTTCTTTGTTCTTTGGCTGCTCCGTCAGCGGCTTGCCATCGGGACCAAGCACGACGCTGTTGCCACGACGCTCGGTGGTGGCGGACTCGGTGTCATAGGCTTGTTCCGGCGGTGCTTTGGGCGTGGCGAAGAGCGTGTACTCCATCGTCGTCGTCCATTTGTAATACTGCGCCTCACGCCCATACGAATACACGTTCTTGTCATCGTGGACGAGGATGCGGCCCGCAGGCGCATACTTGCCCGCCTGGAAGTAGCCGCCATGACCGCCGGCAAAGCTCTTGCCATACACCCAGTAGCTGCGGTGGAAATTCGAGTCATCGAGGAATCCCATCGGCGCAAACAGATGCGCGCCCTCACCCTTGTGCGCACCGCCCTGCTTGTCGAAATCGCCGCTCACCGGCCCCACTTCGACACGCACGCCGTCTGGGGCGATCTTCTGTGTGCGCAGGAAGGTCCACTTGCCGTCGCTGCTCAGGATGTCGTTCAGCGCCACCGGCATCTGCAAGGTCTTGTGGCGGTCGTTCAAATCGCCGCCCGTGTCGGGATCGCGATCATCGTAGTTCTTCTTCACCTTCATCTCGCCGGTCTTCGCATCAACGCGATAGAACCACAGACCGCCGTCCAGGAAACAAGAATGGCCGGAAACGAAGCTCACCAGACCATTTTCCACCAACACACTGCCATGCACCGGCCAGACGCTCTCCATCATCTCCCAGGCACCGTGGCTCAGCGGCACCGGAGCGCCCTGGAACTTCCACACCAGCGCCCCATCCTGCGCCCGCAGGCAATAGACGTAACCGTCATTGCCGCCCACGAACACTCTGCCCTGCCAATACGTCGGCGGTGAGTCCATGCGACCGCCGCCGATGAAATGCCACGCTTCCTTGCCCGTCGCGGAATCAAAGGCATGCAGCGTGTGCTTGTCCACCTCCGACACAAACGTCAGGCCCGCGGCGCTCGTCGTCGTGCTCAGTGGCGGCGTCAACTTCACCTCCCAGGCCATACCGAGGTCCTTCTTCAAATCCTGGTCCGAAAAGCCGCTGCGGCCATTGTCGGAGCGATACGTCGGCCAGTCTTTGGCATCGGCAGCTTTTTCATCAATCGCATCGGCATACGCAGGTCCTTTCGTCAGCCGAGCACTATCCGGCGTGCTTGGCGGCATCGGATAACGCGGCGCGGAGGCCATCACGCTCATGCCGTCCAGCTTCGCTTCAGGATAGCAGGCGCAGTTGTGCGGTCCGGCATACGTCAGACCATTGCACGGCATCACACCATAAAGGCACGCACCGCGCACCCAATGGTTCAAGTCCCAGTGCTCCTTCTCCATATCGACATATTCGACTCCCGTGCGCGAAGGCATGATGTACTTCTCCGTCGCCTTCGCCATGTAGCAGCGGTGATGGAACCAATACGTCCCCTCCGGCACATCGGGGAAGAATTGCTTCTTCACCTCGCCCGTCAACGGATCGCGGCCGGTGTACTCGCCCGTTTGATTGCCGCTCGTCGTGCCCGCATTCCATACGAGACCCTGCGCCACGATCACATCTTCCATGCTGCGATAGCCGCTCTTCTCGTGCGATGAACTCCACAGCTCCTTGCCCGTATCCGCGTTGATACCCTTCATCAGGCCGTCGCCACCGGCATACAAGATGACGTCCTTGTTCAGCACCACACGCGGCGCAAAGTTGAACTCATAGAGCTTGCGGCGGGCCTCCGGCACATCGGCAAACTTCACCTCGCCCGTCTTCACATCGCGGCTCGTCAGCCCGTCCCCGTTGTAGTACACCATGCGCTTGTCGTCGAGGGCGATGGTGATCGGCCCGACCTTGTCGTCCACTTTCCAGATCGTCTTGCCGCTCTCCGCATCGACGGCCATCAGATGGCGCACCTTGCCATCCCAGTTGAACTCCGTCTCCACTCGCTTCTGATCGCTCTGCTGCTTCACGGCAAACTCGTGGTTCAACACCCACGCCTCGGGATTCACCAGCGTGTACAGCGTGCCGTTGCGATACAGCAGCTCCTCCGCCCCCTTCGTCTCCGGGTATTCGCGGATCAATTCGCCCGTCGCCGCGTCCAGGCATGAAATCGGATCGGAAATTCCCAGCGTTACATAGACCTTGTCACCGATGGCCGCGAGACGCCGCGTGAGCTGCGTCGGTCCCGATTTCAACGGCCACAAATGCGTGCTCCATTCCGTGATCGGCTTCTTCCACAACACCGTGCCATTGAACGCGTCGCGAGCGATCAGCATGAACTTCGCCGGCATCAGGATCGAAATGCGGCTGCCCTCGTCCATGATGTAAAAAATACGGCCTCCGGCACTCACCTGCGCGCTCACCGACGACATGCGGTCATGGTGACGGCTCCAGCGCGGATTCCCCACCCACTGCATGCGTGAAGGCGGTCCCACCAGCATGTCCTTCGAGGTTGGATTGCCTGCCGAGTCATACGCGTAATGCGTCCATTCATCCATGCCCTTGGGCCACGCTTTGGTGATCTTTTCCCAGCCGCCGCCCGCCTTGCGCACCATCGCCACGCCCAGCGGCGTCAGCACCCGGTCGATCTCCTCCTTCGCCACCGCCGCCGCGTCGTCGATCACCAGCAGGTTCACATAATTCTCGATGTACGGCAGATGCGCCCCATCCCAGCTCTCCACCGCCACCGCACCGTATTGACCTGCCTGATGAATCGTCTCGCGAATGCCCAGCACCGCTGCTGCGTCTTTCGTCAATCCTTGCACCTGATAGCGCTCATTCGCCCGCAGCTTCTGCGTCACCGAGCCATCACCGCAGCCCACATGCACCACGATGCCGCCTTTAACGCCAGATTGGGTGAGAATGTCAGTGGCATCGTCCGCACGCAGCGCGACCGACAGCAGGAGGGAAAGAGCGAGGAAACGTTTCATGATGGAAATAGGAAGCCGCGTAACGACCGCCACGCACGCGATGTTTCCGCTCAATTTTCAATCTCCGGCAGCGGAACTGTCAGCCGCCTGTTGTCAGCCGCCGGAAATCAGGCACATACCCCATCCACCCCTTCCCTGCCCCATGCCTCGCCTCACCCATGTCAACCGCCACGGAACCGCCGCCATGGTCGATGTCTCCGCCAAGCCACCCCTGCGGCGTGAAGCCGTCGCCGAGGGGCGCATCGTGCTCCAACCCGCCACGCTCGACCTCATTCGGAAAAACCAGATCGCCAAAGGGGATGTCCTCAGCATCGCCCGCATCGCCGGCATCCAGGCCGCCAAGCAAACCCAGCACCTCATCCCGCTCTGCCATCAGATCCCGCTCAGCAAGGTTCAGCTCGACTTCGACCTCCACCCCAAAGCCATTCATATCACCGCCACCGCCATCACCGTCGCCCAGACCGGCGTCGAAATGGAGGCTCTCACCGCCGTCAGCGTCGCCGCCCTCACCATCTACGACATGTGCAAGGCCGCCGACAAAAAAATGCGCCTCGAAGGCATCCGCCTCATCCGCAAGACCAAGACGATCCCTGTTTGACTCTCCCCAGCACCTTTCAGTCCAAGGAGTAGCGGCATCTTGCTGTCCCCCAATCACAGGCCGGGCTGGCCGCTGAAGGCACGGCTGACTGAGCGCGGCGAAACTCGCAGACCGCCTGCCGGGTGCGTTGCCGCGCTTGCTGATAAATCTGCCGATCCGCCGCCGTAAGCTAAGCCCCCTTTGAAGACACATTCGTTGCCCCTCAGAATCTTTCGCCATGACATGGTGACCATGGCGCTCATTTGCGTGGCGTTGGCATCTCCCCTGCCAAGCCAGGCACAAACCGCTGAAGACAAGGAAGCCGCCGCGCTTCAGGCCGATGCTCAAAAGTCCTTCCAGAAGGACGCCGCCCCGTTTGTGAAG
>JBDNIB010000858.1:0-6739 GCA_041688535.1 Prosthecobacter sp. | reverse complement strand
TGCTTCATCCACTCGATGACCGCGAAGTCGAACACGCACGGCCCGGCGGAGAATCAGATGAGCACGGGCTTCATTCTCGATGGCTTTCCCGGTATCGGCTCATGGGTCACGTATGCGCTGGGCTCGGAGTGCGATGACATGCCAGCCTTCGTCGCGATCCCTGATCCACGCGGTGTGCCGCAGAGCGGTTCGCGGCACTGGAATTCGGCGTTCTTGCCTGCGGTGTTTCAGGGAACGGCATTCAATGCGAGCAAGCAGATTCCCAACCTGAGGCGTCCTGCCAGCGTGAGTGAGTCGGCGGATCGCGACACGCGCAAGCTGGTGAATTTCTTGAATCAGCGGCAGGCGCAGGAGCATCCGGCAGACAGCGATCTGGCAGCGCGGATTTCCTCGTATGAACTCGCGGCACGGATGCAGATCGCGGCGTCGGAAGTCGGCGACATGGCGGGCGAGAGCAAGGCGACGCTGGATCTTTACGGCGTGAACGACAGCAATGAGACGAAGGCCGGTTTCGCGAAGAACTGCCTACTGGCGCGGCGTTTGATCGAGCGCGGAGTGCGCTTTGTGCAGCTGTTCAACGGCTCCTACGCCATGGGCGAGGGCGTGGGCAACTGGGACGGGCACAAGACCATCGAAAAACAGTACGCGGTGCATGGACCGATCCTCGACCAGCCGGTGGCCGGGCTGCTGCGCGATTTGAAGGCACGCGGACTGATGCAGGACACGCTGGTGGCGTTTGTGACCGAATTCGGCCGCATGCCGACCTTCCAGAAGGGCGCAAATGGCCGCGATCACAATCCGAAGGGCTTCACGGTGTGGCTGGCGGGCGCGGGCGTGAAGAAGGCATTCAGCTACGGCGCTACGGACGAATTTGGCTACCAAGCGGCAGAGAATGTGAGCACGATTTACGACCTGCACGCCACGATTTTGCATCTACTGGGCATTGATCACGAGCGCCTGAGCTACTACAACAACGGCATCGAAAGACGCCTGACGGACGTGCATGGGCATGTCATCAAGGACGTGCTGGCGTGATCTGACTGAGAAAAAGGGGAAATACTGTTTGATTTCCGTCCTGGAGTCTCCACCATGCGCCTCCCCAAAACCTGACACCATCCCGTACCTGAATCATGGCAGTTGTTATCCGTCTCCGTCAAGAGGGCCAAAAAAGTCGCCCTGTCTTCCGTATCGTCGCCGCCGACCAGCGCTTCCCGCGTGATGGTCGCTTCCTCGAAATCCTCGGCACCTACGATCCTCAAAAGGGAGTGAAGGGTGCCACTGTGAAGCTTGACCGCGTCAATGCGTGGATCGTCCAAGGAGCTAAGCCCTCCGACACGGTGAAGAGCCTCATCAAGCACGCTGCCGCCGCCGTCACGGCCTAAAACGTCATGGACGCGCCGGAAGCCCTCCGCGAGTTCCTTTCGTATGTGGTGGCGAATTTGATCGACCACCCGCAGCAGGCGACCATCGCCATTGGCACCAATGTCAATGGCGCTGTGACCTACCGGGTGCAACTTGCCCCGGAAGATGTCCGGCATGTCATCGGCAATAATGGCATGACCATCAGTTCCATCCGCTCGCTGTTGAACACAGCGGCGGAAAAACATGGAATCAAGATCTCACTCAAGGTGGGATCGAGCCGCGAGGAAGATGCGGAGGTGGCGGCTGCCGCCGAATGATGAAACCAGAATGAGGAATGCCGAGGCAAAGGCCGACTCTCAAAATTAGCCCACCTGAAATGCGTCCTTTATCAGGCGCATTTACTACCCGCCCACCAGCCCAGTGCGGCGGCGGTGACGCCCAGCAGGATACTGCCAAAGGCATTCAGTAGTGCGAGCCAGGAATGCTGGTTCACCAGCAGCAGCCAGGAGTCGTTCGAGAGCGTGGTAAAGGTGGTGAAACCGCCCAGCACACCGGTGGCGGCAAACAGCCACGTCCCGCTGCCTTTTTCCTTCATCGCAGGCAGGGCAAAGAGAAAACCGAGGAGAAAACTGCCCGCGATGTTCGCGGTGAACACGCCCCAAGGGAATGCTGAGCGTGGACAAACCCGCGCCACGCCGAGGATGGTGAGGTAACGCAGCACTGAGCCGACACCGCCACCGAGGAAGATGAGAAGAACATTGCGCATGGCGGGTTCAGGAGGCTGGTGACGCATTGCTCACGCCAGTGGCTGTGTTTGCCTGCGGCACTTGCGGCAGCGCTGGCAGCTCACCGACGACCAAGTCTGGGAAACATGGCACCACGGATTCGTTTAACGCCAGGATCAGATTTTCAGCGACTTCACGGGTCAGGCCGTCATTGGTGATCAGCCAGCGCTTGGCGAACCAGCCGCGCTGCAAAATGACACGCACCTGGTAAAAGCCGCGCTTCATGGGGGTCTCGACCGCTTTCACCTTTTCCCAGGGATACCACGCCATGCCATAGCGGATGCCTTCGAGGGTGATCCTGAGCTTGTAGGTGTGCGAGGTGATGAAGGAGATAAACATCGTCGTGCCGGCATAAAACAGCAGGCAGCCGAGCAGCGACAGACCGGCGGCGGTTTGCATGCTGTGCTCCGACAGCACCTCCTCCTGAAACAGTTGGAGTAGGACGCTCCGCAGGATGACGCTGGCCGCGCAGGACAGCATGAAGCCCAGCACGCCGTGAAACGGCTTGTAGGTGTACTCACCAGCATGCAGCGCTCCGGGATAGCGCGAGGTGGTCAGCATGCGACTTCCTCCCTGCGTCTGGCTCCCCCGATGGTCTGCGGGGCGATGCGTGCCCGCCAGACGTAGCGCTGAAAAAGCACCTTGACCGAGGCTGTCAGCGGCACCGCTAGGATGGCACCGAGCAGGCCACCCAGCAGCAGCGCCCAGATGAGCACGGAGGCGATCACCGTCATCGGGTGCAGGCCCACGGCTTCCCCCACGATGCGCGGGGTGATGAACAGCGCGTCGATCTGCTGCACCAGGGCGAACACGCCTGTCACGATGAGCGGCATGACCCACCAGGGATCGCCGGGAATCAATGCGCTGCCGCCTTGCACGGCACCGATGATCACCGCAGGAACCCAGCACAGCGCGATGCCGAGATACGGAATGATGCCCGCCACGCACAGCGCCAAACCGATGAGTAGGCCGAAATCCAGGCCCACAATGACGAGACCGATGCCGGTGGCGATGCCATTGATGACACTGACAAAAAGCTGGCCGCGAAAGAAGGCCACGAGGTAGCCATTGATCTCGTTCAGGCAGCTCACCACCTCGTCTTTAAAGGCGGATGCCCGCAGCGGCAGGTAGTCCGACCAAGACGCCTGAATCTTCGCGCTCTCGATCAGGAAGTAGTACAAATACAGCGGCACAATGATGAACGAGATCAGGAAGCCGAACACGCCGAGAAAGCCGCCCACACTCGATTTCACAAAGGTCCACGCCATGCCGGGGAGTTTGGGCAGCGTTGTTTTCACCCAGTTTTCACTCAGGAAGTTCTGGAGGTCGAAGCCGCCCTCTTTTGCGGCAGCTTCAGAGCTGGCCGGTGCCGCAGGCTCCGCCGTAGTCGCGGCGTGTGGCAGCAAGGTGACGCCGTAGTCGTTTTCGATCTTGGCCGTGAAGTCGAGCACCGCTGCTCGTGCCTTCGTGTAGTAAACGGGCACGCTATGCGCCAAATTTTTCGCCGGATCATCCAGCTTCACCACCATCCACCAGCCCAGTCCGCTGAGGGCCAGCATGAACATGGCAAAGGCCAGCAGCACCGAGCGTTGGCGGTTTAGTCCACGCCGCCCCAGCCACTCCACCCCCGGCTCCAGCAGGTAGGCTAGCACACCGGCCACGGCGAAGGGAATCAGGATCGGCTGTAGGTAGGAGATCACCTGGGTGGCCAGATAGACCAGTCCGATGGCCAGCGCGCCGATGAGGGTGATCGACAGGGCGGTCACGGCAGTACATAGCGCGTTGCGTTGGAAGACAGTGGGCAGGTTCTTCATCGAGGGAAAGTGTCGCGCATCCTAACGGGGCGCGGCGGTTTGGGTACTGCAAAAACGCCGAAGTATTCGACACCCCGGCCGTCGTTTGTATCCTGCCACGCATCATGTCCAAGCCACAGCCCCAGCCCGTTGATCCCGCCGAACTCCCGCAGCTCGCTCAGGCCACCATGCGCAGCGCGAAATTCCCCATGCTCGCCAGCATGGACGGCGACCAGCCCCGGCTACGCCCCGTCTCGCCGGTGCGCACGGATGGTTTCATCGTCTATGTCGCCAATCTGCGGCGCTACGGCAAGACGCAGGAGCTTGCAGACAATCCCCGTGCCGAGATCTGCTACACTGACGACCAGCACAATCAGGTGCGCATCACCGCGACCGCCGAGATCGTCACCGAGCGGGCGTTGTTGCAGGAAATTTGGGATGCCAGCCCGCTGCTGCGCGCCTACCTCGGTAGCCGCGACAATTCCGAACTCATCATCTACCGCTTCGTGCCCAATCGCGTGCGTTACATGCGCGAATGGGCGCTGGAGTATTTTGAAGTGCCGCAGGGTTAAGCCGTGTCCCCCAGGTGAAGTGCCACAAGCAAAATTTGCAGCGTTGATGACATCTACTTTCCGCAGCACTACCGTTTCTCCGCGTCTGAAATTTCCAAGATGGAACCTTTCGACATCGCCTTGACCTCGAAGCGATGGGGTGGTTCCCCGGCCCGCCTTCGCGAACCGACCATCATCGTCACACCTCGTTTCCGCGAGTGGCTCATGACGCAGGAGGAGCCGGCGGAGTGGTGGCCGGTGGCGCTGGAGTAGAAGCGCGGACGGGTAGGCGGCGTTTCAGTTCACGCAGGTGCCGGTGCGTGTCAGCACCGCGCCGGAGGCAGAGCCAAGTGTCTGTCCGCCTGTGAGGAAATGAGATACGAAACTGCGGAGAACCCAAGCAGCCGGGATTATCCTTGGGCGGTGTGAACGTGTGACCTGACACTGTCCGCAGCGGCCTGTCGGATCGTTTTACCTGCACGCTCAGGTTGAGTGGGCAGACCGTATGAGCATGGCGGAGTAGGCAGGAAGCCAGCCTCGTGATCAATTGTTGCCAACGATGAGCAGCATGGTGGAGCCTTTGCGATAAACACGCAGCAGCGCAGTCGAGTCGCTGTTCTTAGCCATCGCACGGGCTTCCGCACTCGTGGTGACGGGTTTGCGGTTCACATGGGTGATGACATCGCCTTCCTCGACGCCCGTGGCGGCGGCCCGGCTGTCGGCGTCCACCTTGGTCACGATGACTCCATTTACATCTTTGGGGATGTCATGACGCTCACGGAGGGCAGGGGAGAGCGCTTGCACGGTGACGCCGGTGACCAGCTCTGAAGCGGTATCTTTTTTTGGCGCAGTAGGCCGCTGGGTGTTGCGGGAACTGCCGAGCTCTGCGAGCGCCTCTTCGGGCAAGGTGTCGAGCGAGGCGCTGAGCGTGACGAGCTTGCCACCGCGCATCACTTCCACGGGGACTTGCGTGCCCGGTTTGGTGCCGCTGACGACGAGACGCAGACGACTGCTGTTGTCGATTTTCTGGCCGTTGATGCTGACAATGACGTCTTCGAGCAGAATGCCGGCTTTTTCAGCCGGTGAACCCGCGCCGACCATCATGACCACCGCACCGCCCTGCTCCTTGAAGCCCAGGCGTTCCGCCAATGCGGTTTCGAGATCGACGATCTGCACGCCGAGAAAGCCGCGCTGCACGATGCCGTCATCCAGCAGGTCCTCGACGATGTTGAGCGCCATGTTGATGGGGATGGCGAAGCCGATGCCGGCGTTCATGCCAGTGCGGGAGAGGATGGCAGTGCTGATGCCAACGACGCGGCCCATGGCATCCACCAGCGGCCCGCCGGAGTTGCCGGGATTGATGGAGGCGTCGGTTTGAATGAAGTCTTCGTACCCCTGCCGACTCCCTTGGCCGACGATGCGGCCGTTACTGCGGCCCAGAGCGCTGACGATGCCCTGAGTGACGGAGCGGCTGAGTTCCATCGGCGCACCGGCGGCGAGCACGATGTCGCCCACGCGCAGGATGGAGCTATCGCCAAGCGTGGCGGGCTTGAGGCCGGTGGCGTTGATTTTGATGAGGGCCACGTCGGTGAGCGGGTCCGCGCCGATGACTGTGGCCGTGTAGTTTTTCGTGCTGCCGTTGATGTCCACCGCGACTTCAATTTTTTTGGCATCGGCGACGACGTGGTTGTTGGTCAGGATGTAACCGTCGGAGGTGATGATCATGCCGGAGCCAACGTCCTTCTGCTGGTGCGCTGAATCGTTCGGTGTTGGCTGCGGGCGCTGCGGCTGCTGGCCGCGACGGCGAGGATTGAGGGAGGGGTCTTCATCCTCATTCATACCGCCCTGGTCGTCAGGCATGCCGAAGAAGCGATAAAAGAACGGGCGGAGCTGCGGCGGGATCTGATCCACATCGGGGGTCTTGATCGGTGCGGAGGAGTAGATGGTGACGACGCTGGGCAGGATTTTGTCCACCACCGTGGCATAGCTCATCTGCAACTGGCCGTTGTTCGGCAGCGGGCTGGCATCCTTGATGATTTTCGCCTGAAAAGCGGCCGGCGGAGGTGTGTTCGAAGGCGCGGGTGGCAGCAAGGGCGGCGGCGTAACGGGCTGCTGCGCCAGAAGGCCGGTCAGTCCTACTGCCAGTGTGCTGGCGCAGGTGAACGCGATGCAGAGGCGATGGGTTTTCATGCGTTGGTTGGAGTGGGTTTTTTTCAAATGCAGGGCCGGGAAGCGACGGCACGCCTTA
>JBDNIB010000106.1:0-2839 GCA_041688535.1 Prosthecobacter sp. | reverse complement strand
TCGAGACGATTGCTCTACTTTATGCGTTCCCCTGCCCTCATCGCCACCGCTGACGAAGCCGTCGCCGCCATTCCGAACGGCGTGACGGTCGCGATCAGTGGCTTCGTCGGTGCCGGACATCCTGAGATGCTCACGGCGGCGTTGGAGCGGCGCTTTCTGCAAACCGGCACGCCGAACGATCTCACGCTCTACTACTGCGCCGGCCAAGGCGACCGTGGCGAGCGTGGCCTGAACCACCTCGCGCATCGTGGATTGCTCAAACGCATCATCGGCGGCCATTGGAACCTCGCGCCGAAGCTTGGAGCATTGGCGCTGGCGAATGAAGTCGAAGCCTACAACCTGCCGCAGGGCGTGCTCTGCGTGCTGACGCGCGAGATCGCCGCGAAACGGCCTGGATTGATCACGCAGGTCGGTTTGAACACCTTCATCGACCCGATTCACGGCGGTGGCAGGCTGAATGCCCGCACGACCGAGCCGCTGGTCGAACGCATTGAGCTCGATGGCCAGATCTGGCTGCGCTACAAGCCCGTGCCGATCCAGGTGGCCCTCATTCGCGCCACCTATGCCGATGCACGCGGGAATCTGAGCATGGATTGCGAAGGATTGATCAGCGAAGTGCTACCGATGGCCCAGGCGGCAAAAAACCACGGCGGCATCGTCATCGCCCACGTCGAAAGCATCGTCGACCAACTGCCGGATCCAAAATCCGTGCGCGTTCCCGGCATCCTCGTGGATTACCTCGCCACCAGCGTGGGTGTGCAGCATGACCAGACCTTCAGCGAGGTCTTCAATGAGGAGTTTGTCGTCACCGGTGACGGCTCCTTCGAGCTACCACCCATGCCCGCATTCGAGCGCAAACGCATCGGTGCCCGCGCCCTGCGGGAAATTCGCGCGGGCGACATCGTGAACCTCGGCATCGGCCTGCCCGAGGCCGTGGCCATGGTCGCCGCCGAAACTGGACGGCTACAAGAATTCACCCTCACCGTCGAAAGCGGCCCCACCGGCGGCATTCCAGCTTCCGGCCTCAGCTTTGGTTGCCGCCACTTCCCGGAGGCGATCATTGACCAACCCGCCATGTTTGACTTCTACGACGGCGGCGGCCTCGACATCGCCGTGCTCGGCGCGGTCGAAATCGATGCCGAGGGCAGCGTGAATGTCGCCAGTTTCGCGGGCCGCTTCGCTGGCGTCGGCGGCTTCATGAACATCGCCCAAAGCGCCCGCCGCCTCGTCTTTTGCTGCACTTTCAAGGCGAAGGAGAACGCCAAATTCGTGCGCAGCATCCAGCACGTCTGCTTCCACGGCCCCTCCGCCCTCGCCCGCGGCCAGCAGGTGCTCTACGTCACCGAACGCGCCGTGTTTGAGCTGACGCCGCAAGGCCTGCGCCTCATCGAAATCGCCACCGGGCTCGATTTGCAGACCGACGTGCTAGATCAGATGGAGTTTGCGCCGCTGCTGGCAGATACCCTCCCGATCATGCCCGGTTAACAGAGCGGATGGAAAAATTCACGCTCGGCTTGCACGTCGGCAGCGTATCTCCATCATGAATTTCTCCCCCACATGAGCGCTGCTTTTGACTCCCTTTCGCGATTTTACGCCTCCTCCATCGGCAAGAAGATTTTGGTGGCCCTGACCGGCCTCGTCCTGATCGGCTTTGTCTTTGGTCACATGATCGGCAACCTGCTGATTTTTGTCGGTAAGGACGCCATCAATGAATACGGCCACCTGCTCCAGACCGCCCTGCACGGCGGTGGCGTTTGGATCGCCCGCATCGGCTTGCTGGCAGCGGTGGTGATTCACATTGTGGCAACGATTTCGCTCACCAAAGCGAACCGTGCCGCGCGCAAGGAAGCCTACGGCATGCAGAAGGCGCAGGTGAGCAGCAAGTCCTCCCACATCATGATCTGGAGCGGGCTGACGATCCTCGCGTTCATCGTTTACCATCTGCTGCACTTCACCGCGCGGGTCGGCAATGACTACGACACTTACAAAACCACGCTTCACGGTGAGACGGTGCACGATGTCTATCGCATGGTGATCGCTGGCTTTTCCTGGGCTCCAGCCGTGATCTTCTACATCATCGCGATGCTCCTGCTCACCAGCCACCTCAGCCACGGTTTCAGCAGCCTGTTCCAGACGCTCGGCGTCGCCACGGATAAGACGGAGCCGCTGTTCAAGAAACTCGGTTACGCCTTTGCTGGCCTGATCCTCATCGGCAACTGCTCCATCCCCATTGCCATCTTCTTCTTCGGCTACGGACGTTAATTATTTCTGCGACTCGCCATGTCTCTCAATTACAACATTCCCTCCGGCCCGATGGCCATGAAGTGGTCCAAGCACAAGCAGGACTCGAAACTCATCAATCCGAAGAATAAACGCAAATTCACCATCCTCGTGGTGGGCAGCGGCCTCGCGGGTTCCAGCGCAGCGGCGACGCTCTCGGAACTGGGCTACCAGGTGAAGTGCTTCTGCTTCCAGGACAGCGCCCGCCGTGCGCACTCCATCGCCGCGCAGGGCGGCATCAATGCAGCGAAGAATTATCAAAACGACGGCGACAGTGTGCATCGTCTCTTCTACGACACGGTCAAAGGCGGCGACTTCCGCGCGCGTGAGTCCAACGTTCATCGTCTCGCTGAGGTCAGCGTGAACATCATTGATCAATGCGTGGCGCAGGGCGTGCCCTTTGCCCGCGAATACGGCGGCATGCTGGCGAATCGCTCCTTCGGCGGTGCGCAGGTGAGCCGCACGTTTTATGCGCGCGGTCAGACCGGGCAGCAGCTCCTGCTCGGCGCGTATTCGGCCTTGAACAAGGAAATCGCCGCCGGTGGCGTGCAGATGTTCC
>JBDNIB010000857.1:0-8422 GCA_041688535.1 Prosthecobacter sp. | reverse complement strand
ATCATAAACATGATCATCCCGACAATGAGCATGAGCACGAATCCCGGTTTGAGGAGGCTTTGAGCGAGCTTGTTCATGAAAGTGAGTTAGTCCGTGGATTGGATGCCTGCGGCCTGTTTCCATGCCGCCACCGCCTTGCCGAGCATGGCTTGATTCATCGCCTGCTGGACCTCGTAGCCGAGCCAGCGACGCCAGCGCTCGATGAGATCGACAAACGGCAGCTTGCCGGAGGAATAGCCCGCCATGCTGACCTCGAAGGCCTGTTTGGAATCGGCGAGGATACGGTCGTCAAACAACGTGATGAGACGCTGCTGCGTTTCGACCCGTGTGCGCGTTTCGGCGAGCTGATACGCGAGATCATCCCGCGTGGCCGACAGACCGGCTTCGCTTTCGAGTTGTCCTGCGCGTGCTTCGTCCATGGCCGCCTTGCGCGGTTCCTGCCACAGCGGGATGTTCACACCGAGCGTGGCGTAGAGCTGATCTCGACCGTCGGAGCGGGCTGCAATGCCGGAAGGCGAAACGGCGGCATGCTGCACGCCGAGCGTGACATCGGGAAAGCGCTCCAACTGGGCAAGTTTGAGCTGCGCATTGAACTGCCGCAATTTCGCGCCCGCTTGGGCCATTGCGGGATGTGCGTCGAGCGGTGGCTGCGCAGGCAGACTCCCGATGCCGGACTGCCAGCGCGTGGATGGCAGCGTTGCAGTGGCAGGACGATGCATGAGCGTGTTCAGACGTGCTTTTGCTACATCCGCATCGCGTTTTGCCAACAGAAGCTGTTCGTCGAGCTTGGCGGCTTCCGTGGTGACTTGCAGCAGGTCGGCTTGATTGGCCTGATTCGTTTTTAAGCGCGCACCAACCGCAGATTGCACGGAATCAATCAGACTGCGGCTTGAACTCAGAATGCGCGTGGATTGCTCCGCGAGATACAGGTCCCAATAGGTGCCACGCACCATCGCGGCGACGCTCAGTGCCTTGGCATCGCGCATCGAACGAGCGGCGTTGGCCTCCTCCTCGGCCATGCGTGCCTTCGCGCCCAGCTTGCCCGGCAGCGGCAGCTTCTGCTGGAGGCCGCTCATGGCGGTGACACGGCCAGAGGCCGTCTGCGCCATGTTGCCGAGCGAAACCATCGCCATCGGGTCCGGCAGCGCACGGGCTTGTGGAATCTTCGCCTCCATGCGCGCCACACGCACGTCGGCGGCGACGAGTTCGGGATTGTGCGCGAGCGCCTGACGTACCAAATCATCCACACCGTCCTTCACCGACAGGCTGCGGGCCGCAGGCGGTGCGAGCGCCGCCGCACGCGCCGATTCGTGCTCGACCGTCGTCTTGCTCGACGTGCAACTCGCGAGCAGGACGATGCCCAAGGCCGGATGGAGGATGCGATGGATCATTTGGCAGCGGCGTCCTTGATTTTGGCGATGTACGTCGCGGGATCGGCGTTGAACTTCGGCACGCAGTTGTCGCAGCAGAATTTCACCTCGACGCCATCATGCGTGATGACATGCGGTTCACCCATAGAGCCGAGTTTTTCACCGGAAACGACACAGACGTCGAGCGGGTAGGCTTTTTTGGTCGCATCGGCGGCGGGTGCTGATTTTGAGCCGGAATCGCCGCAGGAGGCGAGCAGGGTTGAACAAGCGATGACAGTGAGTAGGCGGATGTGTTTCATGGTGTGTTTGGGTGTTAGAGACGAACAGAGCGCAGCCGCAGCGCGTTGGCGATGACGGAAACCGAACTTAGGCTCATGGCCGCACCGGCGAGCATGGGGCTAAGCAGAAGACCGAAGACAGGATACAGCACTCCGGCAGCAATGGGAATGCCAAGCGCATTGTAGGCGAACGCGAAGAAGAGATTGAGCCGGATGTTGTGCATGGTGGCGCGGCTGAGATGAATGGCTTTCGCGATACCACGCAGGTCGCCTTTGACGAGCGTGATGTCGGCGCTCTGCATCGCCACATCGGTTCCGGTGCCCATGGCGATGCCGACATCGGCCTGGGCGAGTGCGGGGGCGTCATTCACGCCGTCGCCCGCCATGGCGACGTGTTCACCGGTGTCATGGAGTCGGCGAACGAAGTCGATCTTGCCCTGCGGCTCCACTTCTCCCTCGAAGCCATCGAGGTCCAAGCGTTTGGCGACGGCTGCGGCAGTGAGTTTGTTGTCACCGGTGACCATGATGATCTTGATGTCGAGTTCCTTCAATGCGGCCACGGCGTCGGCGGTGGTGGCCTTGATCGGATCGGCCACCGTGAGCATCCCTGCGGCTTTGCCATCGACGGCAACAAAAATGGCCGTCTGGCCTTCGGCTTGAAGTTTCGCGGCCGTTTTGATGAGCGACTCGAGATCAGTGACCCCTTGTTCGCTCAATAAAGCCGATTTGCCGATCAGCACGCGTTTCCCCTCACAAAGGCCTGAGACGCCACCGCCGGTGATGGAGGCAAAATCCTCAATCGGAGCGAGCTTCAGGTCGCGCTTTTTCGCACCTGCAACGATGGCCGCTGCGAGCGGATGCTCGCTCTGACTTTCCAGCGACGCGGTGAGACGCAGCAGGTCGTTGTCTTGGAAATCTGCGACGGGATGGATCTCCACGAGCGCGGGCCGCCCCTCTGTCAGCGTGCCGGTTTTATCCACGATGAGTATCGTGACTTTCTCCAGTCGTTCTAGCGACTCGGCGTTCTTCACCAGCACACCTTCCTGCGCACCTCGCCCGACGCCGACCATGATCGACATCGGCGTGGCGAGTCCCAGCGCGCAAGGGCAGGCGATGATCAACACGGCGACGGCGTTGACGATGGCATGCGCAAGCCGTGGTTCAGGGCCGACGAACCACCAGAGCAGGAAGGTCACGATCGAGCACAAGACGACCGTGGGGACAAAGATTGACGCCACTTTGTCGGCAAGACCTTGAATGGGCGCGCGACTGCGCTGCGCCTCGGCAACCATCTGCACGATCTGAGCGAGCATCGTGTCGCTGCCGATGCGCTCGGCTTTCATGACGAAGCTGCCGGTGCCATTGACGGTGCCGCCGGTCACGGCGCTGTCCTTTTGCTTCTCCACCGGCATCGGCTCGCCGGTCAGCATGGATTCATCGACGGAGGAAGAGCCTTCGATGACGACACCATCCACGGGCACTTTGTCACCAGGGCGCACGCGCAGACGATCACCGAGGTGGATCGATTCCAGCGGCACCTCCTCTTCACCCGATTCTGTGACACGACGTGCTGTGGGCGGCGCGAGATTAAGCAATGCTTTGATCGCACTGCCGGTGCGACTGCGGGCCCGCAATTCCAGCATCTGCCCCAGCAAAACCAGCACAACGATGACCGCCGCCGCCTCAAAGTAGATGCCCACCTTGCCATGCGCCTGCATCGAGGCGGGAAACAACGACGGAGCCAGCATCGCGACGGCGCTGAAGAGGTAGGCAGCACCGACGCCCAGCATGATGAGCGTCCACATGTTGAAATGGCGGGTGAGCAGCGATTTCCATCCACGGCGGAAGAAGGGCGCTGCGCCCCACAGCACGACCGGTGTGCTGAGGATGAACTGCATCCAGCGCGATACCGGGCTCTCCACCCACGAGGCATGCGCGAGCGCAGGAATCAGATGCAGCATGGCCACCACGAACACCGGCAGCGTGAGCACGAGGCAGATTTGAAAACGCCGCGTCATGTCGCGCAGCTCGCCGTCGTCTTCCTCGGGCTCGGCTGATAAAGTCTGCGGCTCCAAGGTCATGCCACACTTCGGGCAGTCACCGGGATGATCCTGCTGCACTTCCGGGTGCATCGGGCAGGTGTAGATCGTCTTGGCATCGTCCTTCCACGCCGGGTTGCGCTCCAGCGCCATGCCACACTTCGGACAGTCGCCGGGTTTGTCGGACTCGACGCCGGAACACATCGGGCAGAAGTATTTGAATGCTGCCGAAGGCTTTACCTCGCCGTGGTCGTGTGTGTGCTCGTGGCTGGCGCAGCAGTCTTTTTTCACTTCAGTGGGCTTCGGCTTGCTGGAACAGCAGTCGTGATCGGCGGTTGGCTTCATGATGGTCTGGATGTGGTTACTACTATTGTAACACGACTCAACAGCGCATGGGCATAGGGTATTCACCCCAAACGGAAGCCGCGCCATAGTGCATGGCGCGGCGGCGCATTTATCTGGGCGCGGATGGCGGAATTACTTCAGCTTCGAGAGGTACTTCGCCGGATTGGCATCGAACTTCTTGATGCAGGGCTTGCAGCAGAGTTTGATCTGCTGGCCGTTGTAGGCCTTGGTCACGGGATCGCCCATGGAGCCGAGCGTGTTGCCGCTGACGAGGCAGGTCTTGAGCGGATAGGCGGTGTCTTTGGCAGCCGCAGGGGTCAGAGCGCCAGCACCGAAGAGCAGGCCGGAGAGGTGAGCGAGGGACAGTTTCATGGAGTTAGGTTTGGGGGTTGTGACCGTTGATTTCACCGGGTCATCAGTTGTAACTCCGCCGCGTGAAGAACCCCTCAGACTTTTTTCATCGAGTGGGTCGTTACCGCCGAGGTAGGGCACTGACTCCACTCAGCGCCGCCACTGATCTTGCCTTGATGGCACGGATGGTTTCACGGGGCATAATGCCTGGTATCTTTTCTTTCTAGGGCACCGTATCCTTACTCCTTGAACTTTTTTCTCGTCCTCTTTTCCGCGCTTTCCTTTCTTGGATACGGAGCGGCGTGCTTTTTCTCCGACTACATGAAGCGGGAGTTTGAGCGTTACCGACTGGGATCGCAACGCCTGCTGGTCGGCGGGCTGCAAATGCTCGCGGCGCTCGGTTTACTGGCAGGTCTCCATGAGCCATGGATGGGACGCGCGGCGGCGGGTGGGCTGGCCGTGATGATGCTGGTCGCGGTGGGTGTGCGTATCCGAATCAAAGACAGCCTGATCCAGGCGACACCTGCGCTGCTCTATCTTGCCTTGAATGCCCACCTGTGTTTCAAGGCGTTCTGATCAACGAGCCGGTTACAGCAGGGCCATCGCGACGCACATGGCGAGCACGGCGATGGAGGGCAGAGCTTTGGAGATCGGGTCCTTCACTTTGAGGTGCATGAAGAAGGCTCCCAGCATCAGCAATCCCATGCCGATGGCGGCGGGCTGTAACAGACTGTGAGTCCAAATGGCGGCGATCAGAGCGATGGCCAGCCCGACCTTCAGCACAGCGATGACGCACATGAACCCGTATGGCAGGCCGTAGGTGGCGAACTCCTCACGCATGGTCTTGGCATTTCCGCCGCGATATGCCGTGGCTTTGTTTGCTCTCAGCAGCCAGACGTTGAGGATTCCCAAAGCGACAACTAACTGCAAAGTGATGATGACGTATTCCATGGTGGTGAAGAGAGGGTGCTGAAGCATGCACGGCAACAGGCTTGATTTACCCGCCGTTGCAGGCAGCCGCAAGCAGCGAATCATCTTCCCGGGATGGCACTTCCAGTGGGCATGGGTGTAGTACCACCCGGCTCCCGGCAGGCGATGAGGGGTGCGATTTACAACGCCTGTTTGGCGAGGGCTTCTTTGAGCAACTGCCGCGCGCGGTAGATGCGCACTTCGATGGCCTTGGCGGTGCAGCCGAGCGTGGCGGCGATGTCGGCGTGGCTCATGTCCTCGACGGTAAAGAGCAGCAGCGCTTCGCGAAGGTCGGCGGGCAGGGCGGCGATGGCTTGATTCACCATGGCGGTCTTTTCATGCAGAGCGGTGGCGTCGTCGGGCGACAACTGCGGATCGACCGGCTCGTGAACCATCTCTCCCATCTCATCCTCCAGCGGCACGGTGGGGTGGCGTTTTTTCCAGCGCGCATGACTGCGGGCGAGATTCGCGGCGATGTGAAACAGATAGGTCGAGAACGCGGCGGTGGGCTTGTAGCTTTGGCGGCTGGTGTAGAGGCGCACAAAGGTCTCCTGTGTGAGGTCCATGGCCGTGGCGTGATCACCCACCATGCGCAGCAGGAATGCGGCGATGCGCTCACGCCAGCGGGACATGAGTTCGTTCAAGGCGAGGTCTTCGCCTTCAGCGAGCTGCTGCATGAGCGCGACATCGGTGGTGGGGTCCATGCGGCGAAGGTGGGATCAGTGGCTGCCGTGCGCGGCGTCAGGGTCCATGGGCATCTCCAGGGCCTGGGGCAGCATCTCGCGCAGGTAATGCCGAGCCTGATCGGCGGACATGCAGGCGGCGCTTTGATAAAGGTGGCTCATCATGGCCGCCTGGCATTCCGCGCGCAGCGTGGCGTGTTCCAGCAGGGCGGCTTTGAGTTCGGGCGTGACGCTGGTGCCCGACCCGGTGAGTGCCATGACCTTCTGCTGAGAGGTCATGATTTTCTGACATAGCTCTTCGCAGGTGGGCTGGTAGGTGAGATGGATGGCCGAGACCTGGGTGAACTGCTCGTCGCTGAGCTGGAACTCGCGGCGCAGCCACTCGAGGGCGGGCAGGCGCGAATGAGATGCGTGAATGGCGCTCGCTTCCGCCATCTCACAGCCGCAGCGGCTGCGCATGATGAGGAAGGCAGCCAGTCCGGCCACCAGCGCGAGGGCAAGAATCAAGAGGCCGCGCTTCATTCCTGCATGGCCGCGTGGGCCGCTCTCAGAGGGTTGATGGAGGTGAGGTAAGCGCTGCGCTGTCCGCTGGACGAGCGATCAGGCGCGGTGAGACTGCCGAGTCCTGCACCGAGAACGAGCATGGCGGCCACCACGGCCAGAGCAGGGGCCGGACGTGCCAGACTGAGGAAGAGGTTTTGTGTCCAGCGCCGCCACTGAGCGGACCAGGATTGCTCCTCGGCGATGGTGACGCGCGCCCAGACTTCACGCTGAAACGAGGCGGCGAACTGCGGCTTCGGATGCGTCTGACGAATGAGGGAGTCGCGGTCGGCGTCGTTCATAGCGGTGGTGAAGTGTGGCGGATGATGGCTGAAACACAACCCGTCAGGTCATCCAATGCCTGACGGGCCGTGGTTAGTGCTGCCATGTTACTTGCAGCAGCCTTTGCGGGCTACGGCGGCACTTGGCGGAGCCGAATGACAGCTCATGCCAGCAGGGGCTGCAGCGTCCTTGTCAGCAGGTTTGGCAGGAGCCGTTTCCTTCATGGCGCAGCAGCCTTTGGTAGCCGGAGCTTCCGCAGCGGTGACGCCAGGAGTTGCTTCATTCGCATCACTGCCGATCAGGGCGCGGGTGGAGCCAATGCCAATGAGGGTGAGAGCGGCGAAGAGGGCGAGTTTGGTTTTCATGGGGGGTGTTTGCGTGGGGTTTTGTTGGTTAGGGTGATCGCCATGTCAGGCGTTCATCCCGTGCAACTCCACTCCGCCGCCAACCCCTCTGAGTTTTTTTCATCTCGCTGGTCGTTACCGCCGCAGCGCCAGCACCATTGTGTTGTAGGCTTGGCGCATCAGTTCCAGGTCGGCGAGCGTCGGCGGGCCATTGGTGAAAGGCGTGTCGAGCGTGCTCACGCCATTCGTGTTGCTGTTGGTGCTGGCGATGGCGTCGTCGAGCGCCTGCTGGCTTACTTCACCGGGCGGGCCATTCACGCCATCGTTGCCGCGCGGGAGGCCGAAGGTGAAGCGCACGTTGCTGCCGTCGAAGCTCACGCTCACCGTCGCTGATTCGCCGGGGTTGAGCGTGTTCACGGCATCTATCACGGCCTGCGCGGGGGGCGGACCTTGCGGGCCGGTTGCTCCATCGCTGCCGTTGTTTCCGGGCTGGCCTTGGGCACCGTCACTGCCGTTGCTGTCTGCGGCTCCGTCATTGCCGCGTGGGATGCCGAAGGAGAAATGCACGTCCGTGCCATCGAAGCTCACATTCACCGTCGCTGATTCGCCTGGATTGAGCGTGTTCACGGCATCAATGACCGCCTGCGCAAATGGCGGGCCTTGTGTGCCGTCGTTCCCTTGCGGTCCGGCGGGGATCGTTTGGATGAGTGCGAACAAGGCGACGAGTTGATCGCGGATGACTTGCGAGCGCGGAGTTGTTGGCAGGTTGAGTGGGATCGAATGGCATAAAGTAGTCCAGTCACGCCGTGACTGGTCGGGTTGAAGATGGATGAAAGTAGGGCGGTGAGTCGGAGGGTTCGCGGTGGTTCGTCGCAGCGATGAAGGTGGCGGGGCGATGCCCTCGGGGTATCTCGCCGGAGCTTGGGAGGTATCGCATCGCGGCTCGGAGGTTGCCGCATCGCAGGCTGTGGGGTGGCGGGTCGGAGCTACTGGGCACCCTCGCCGGAGCATTCCTGGTGGCGGGTCGGAGCCTTCGGGGTGGCTAATACCTGCCCGAAGGCCGGAACTCGCCACCCCTCGGGCACCCGATGACCTGCCTGCGGGGTGCCGATGATACCCCACAGGCTCCGATGCACCACCCCGGAGGCCCCCATTGACCACCCCCAGGGCACCCCCTCATAGGCGTCTCAAGTCCCTCATTCTCAGTGCTAAGCGAGGATT
>JBDNIB010000856.1:0-8012 GCA_041688535.1 Prosthecobacter sp. | reverse complement strand
GTGGCTCACGCAGAAGACCACAGACGCCTTCATGCTGCCGGCAGCCTTCACGCCGATGTTCAGTTACGAGCGCAGCGTGAGCTATCCTGAGGGCCACCGCAATGTCGTCTTCGCCCAGCGCGGCGTGCGCACGCTGCCCCGCCTGCCGATCAGCGATCCGCGCGTGTTTGAAGCCGCGCCGGACACCAGCATGCTGTACAAATACCTGCACAAGTTCGGCGGCGTCTGCGCCAGCCACACCAGCGTCGGCACCATGGGCACCGACTGGCGCAACTGGGATCCGGTCGTCGAGCCGATGGTCGAAGTGTATCAAGGCGCGCGTCAGAATTACGAATACCCCGGCTGCCCGCGCTGCCCGACGAAAGACGACGCCATCGGCGGCTGGGAACCCGCCGGCTTTATCTGCAACGCCTTCGCCAAAGGCTACAAGTTCAGCTTTCAGAGTAGCAGCGACCACGGCAGCACGCACATCAGCTACGCCATGATTTATGCCGAGGACTACAGCCGCGAAGGCATCCTCAAAGCCATGCAGAAACGCCACACCTACGGCGCCACCGACAACATCATCGCCGACAGCCGCTGCCAAGCCGCTGACGGCACCGAACGCATGATGGGCGACGAATTCACCGTGAAAGGCGCTCCCACGATCACGCTCAAGCTCATCGGCACCATGCCCTTTGAAAAGGTCACGCTGATCAAAGACAATATCGAAATCCCAATCCCTGCGCCGAAGGAACAAGAGCTAAACCTCACCTGGACCGATCCCGCGCCCGAAAAAGGCAAGACCAGCTACTACTACTTCCGTGGCGAACAGACGAATGGCGAGCTGGTGTGGGTCTCGCCAATGTGGATCACGGTGGAATGACGAAATCAGAATGCCGAATGATGAATGAACCGGACAAACACTGGATGAGGTGGCCGTTGGCTGCCTGGGAGGGTCTGTTGTTCGGTTGGTTTTTGTTCATGGGCCACGTTGCGGTCGGACATCTGATCCAAATCGCCGAGTATGCCGGGCATTCAGTTCCAAATGAAAGGCGGCCCCGCCTGACGATTTGGATGCAAAACGTGTTCCCAGAAGAGACTTGGTCGTTACTGACTGGCATTGCAGCCTTCAGCATCGGCTTCGGACTGATCAATCTGACTTCAAATGAAGCACCATCGAGTCGGTTGTTTCGGTGGACCGTAATCGCGGCACTAACGATGATCGTGGGAGTGTCTTTGCCCATCATGGCAGCATTCACCCATTTAAGCGGAGGGCTTGACGAACGGATGTGGGATGAGGTGCTTTTTGTCGGCCTCGCTCTGTCCACCCTAGCCTATGGAATCATTCGAGTCCGCCGCCATAACCGACATCAGGCATGAACAGGCTCTCCTTGATGGTGGCATTCGTCATTCTCTCATTCGCCATTCATCATTCCGCCGGCGGCCATCCGGCGGATCAGAGCGAGATGCGGGCGCGGCCGGAGCCGCATCGGCTGGAGGTGCGGCTGACTTTCAACATCCTGACGCTGACACGCTTTGCGCCAATGGATGCGGATGGGGACGCGAAGATCAGCGTGGCGGAACTGACAGCGGCGGAGAGAGCGATCACGGCGTATTTGAACCGGCATGTGCTGATCGAGATCAACCAGCAGAAGGCGGCGCTGGGAACGAAGGTGAAGTTTGAGCCGCTGTGGCCGGACGCGGCGCAGACGCCGCCGATGACGGAGTTTGAATATGCGGCGCGGAACGTGGATGTGACGTTCACGCAGAACATCGAAGGCCGCTTGCTGGAGGATTTTTGGCTGGGCTTCGAGATTTTCGAGCAAACGGGGCCGATGCAGACGATTCGCGGCATCTACGAGCAGGATGGGCAGATTCTGGAGGTGCCGTTCAGCGTGCAGGAGCCGGAGTATCTCTATGACACGGGCTTTGCGGACGATCCGTTCGTGCAGGAGGCGGAAAAAGTGGCGGCGGAAGCTGTCGCGACGTCGAATGGCATGATCCCAACGATTAGCGTGATAGCGCTGACCGGTGGGCTGCTGCTGGCGTGGTGGTGGCGCAGGAAGGTGTGATCTGCGTCAAACAACTGCCTCGTGGGCCGCACGCTCACCGGACTCGACACCACCGTTCATAAATCCAGGAGAAACGGTGCTGGTGTGCTCACCGGCAAAGATGAGACGGCCGTCCAGCGCAGGCTTGGGCGATTCCTCATACATCCAGGTGTACTGGCCGACGAAGGGACAACTGTAGCTGCCTTTCACCCATTGGCTTTTCGGCCAGTTCATCGCCGCCGCCTTGCCGTCGAAGGCCTTTTTCAAACCGGGGATGGCGGCGTCGAGCTCATTGAGATAATTCGCCATCATCCCTTCAGAGTAGTTTTCGCCACGACGACCGCCGAGCAGATTCGTGATGATGCCGCGCGCACCAGCCTGGCCACGACTGGTTTCCCACACGTTCTGATAAGTCGGCTCCATGGCGAAGACGCTGCCATTGCCAATGAAGTCATGCCCAGGCACCGGCTCACGCCACAGACGGCTGCTGAAGCTCCGAAATACCTTCACATTGCTGCCATAACCCATCTCACGAATGCAGCGCTTCTTGGAGGCCGTCAGTGGCAGATCAAACACACCCGGCACGCCGCGCAAAACGGTGAACGGCATGGCCAAGATGACGCGCTCGTAGTCTGCCGTCTTCACCCCGTCCTTCGTGGAGAATTCGAGCACCACGCGCCCGTCTCTGTCTGCGATGCCAGCAAGGCGATGGCCGAGATGCAGGTCTATTTTGCCACGCAACCGTTCCATGAGCACGGTGGGCAGCGTATCGTTGCCGCCCTGGACGCGCCAAGCCTCGTCGCTGTCGCCAAAGATCTCGAATCCCTCTGAGACGTCTGGATTGATGAAGTCGATCAGGTTCAAGCAGGACAGCTTCTCCGCAGTCGCGCCGAGTTCCGGCTCGTAGGCGGCAATGAGGAGCTGAATCACCCACGGCTCGATGCCACGACCGCGATCTTTGAGATAAGCGGCGAGAGATATGCGGTCGAATTGACGCGCCTTGTCCGTGAAATTGCCCTCTGCATCGAACAAACCATCGGCATCCGCCGCAATCTTCGCCCCCAGCGGTTTGAAAGCGGCGGGAATGTCATGATCCGTGCGCAGGCGGTCCTCCAGCCAGACGAAATCGAGTCCTTTCTCATCACGACGGAGGTTTTTTGCATCTTCACACCTAGTTCCTTCGCCAGCGCGATGATGTGCTGGTGATTGGTATCGACCAGTTCGCCCCCCAGCTCCACGAACTGCCCGTCCGCATTAAACTGGCGTTTGGTGAACATGCGTCCGCCGGTGCGGTTGCTGCCCTCGTAAAGATGCACCATGTGACCTTTGTTCACCAGCCGCCACGCCGCCGTCAGCCCGGCGATACCGCCGCCCACGATGGCAATCGTCCTCTTTTCACCCCCGCTGGTCGTCGCACAAGCTGGCAGCAGCATTCCCGCGCCCGCCATCGCGACTTGTTTGATGAACCGCCTCCGCCCCTCCTGCTCCGGCATGCTTTGCAGCAACAGCTTCATGACTTGGCGAAAAAGAGGCGTGCGTCCGTAGATCATCGGATTCGATGCTAAAAAAGCCGACCACTTCCAACAAGCTAAAATTACGCCGATTTTCCCCCAACCCAGATCAAATCACCTGCCCTTTTCGCAGTATAAGCGCACGCCGTCAGCGCACATCGCGGTGAGGTTGGCACCTTCGCCTTTCAGCCAGAGATCGGGGCTGACGTCGGCCTGCATGGCGATTTCCTGCTCGGCAGCGGCATAGCGGTTGCGGTTTTCTTCGACGCTGAGGCCCTCCTTGAAACCGGCGGCGACACGTTCGTACACGTCGGTGACGCGCTGGCGGTAGGTGGCGAGATGCGCGGCGGCATCATGCACCGGGCCGTAGTGCGTGAGGTAGAGCGTTTTGAAGTTCGCGGCGGCAAGGCGGTCCACTGACTGCACATAAGCGACGGGATCAAACTGCGGCGGTGCGGCGGTGACGGAGATGTAGGGGCTACCTTCGAGCCGCATGCCCGCGACATCGCCGGTGAAGCAGATGTCGCCAATGACAAAGACGAGATGGTGCCGCGCATGGCCGGGCGTGTCCCAGGCGGTGATTTCGATGGCTCCGTGCGTGACGCGTTCGCCATCCTTGAGCACCTTCACGTTTTCTGCGGGTGCAGGCTGCATCGCGCCCCACAGCGAGTCCATTTGATCGCCATAGACCATGCGGGCGCTCTCAAACAACCGCGTGGGGTCGATCAAATGCCGCGCGGCGCTTGGATGGCAGTAAACGGCCGCACCCTGCTGCGCCCACCAGCCGGCGGCTCCCGCGTGATCGAGATGAATGTGCGTGAGGAAGACCTTCTTGATCGCAGTTTCATCCACGCCTGCTTCACGAATGGCCGCACGCAGCGTCGGCAGCGTCGAACCTGGACCCGTCTCCACCAGCGCGAACTAGCCCGCGCTCTCGATGAGATACGCGGCGATGATGCCAGGGATGGCTTGGAATTGAAGATCGAGCAGGTGAATGCGCATGAGTTATGGAGTGCCGACGATTCGTCGGCTTGCCAGTTCATTTTTGCCGACGATTCGTCGGCACTCCAGGAGGTTAGCGCATCACTTCGAGCCGCTTGCGCAGAATCTCCTTCTGCGACATGCCGCCGAGTTTCGCCTGGGTGGCATCAATCCACTTCTGCTCCATGGCGTTCTTGGTGGGGCGCTCGACTTGATAATAGACACCGAACTTGCCGGGGGATGGCTCGTTGGCGATCTCGAAGGCAGCGACATCGTTTTTCACGTCGTGCTGGGTTTCGTCGATGATGTCAAAGGCTCCGCCTTTTTTCGGCCAACTGTCGTCGAAGGAGCCGGCGTAGAACATGGTACACTCGCTGAGGCACTCGACGACGCTGAAGCCGTCATGCAGGATGGCACGCTCAAAGATGTCCATCATGTGCTTCACCTGCGCGGCATGCGTGCGGGCGATGAAGGTGGCACCGCTGGCGAGGAGTTGCTTCATCGGATTGATCGGGCGGTCAATGCTGCCGGTCGGGTCGGTCTTCGATTTGAAACCTTGCGGGCTGGTCGGGCTGGTCTGCTTCTTGGTCAGGCCATAGACCCAATTGTCCATGATGACGTAGGTTAGCTTGATGTTTTTGCGCGCCGCGTGATTGAGGTGGTTGCCGCCGATGGAGAAGCCATCGCCGTCACCGCCGAACACGAACACATGCACATCGGGGCGGCTCAGGGAGATGCCGGTGGCGAGTGGAATGGCGCGACCATGGATGAAGTGGATGCCGTGGCTGTTCACGAAATACGGAAAGCGTGAGGAGCAGCCGATGCCAGCGACGCAAACGATTTTTTCGTGCGGGTATTGGAGCTTTTCGAGCACCTTGTAAAAGGCGGCAAGCACGGCGAAGTCACCGCAGCCGGGACACCACGTCGGGTGGTCGGCGGTGAGCATTTTTTTCGTGAGTTTGCCGTCGGCAGGGGCGGGCGCTGCGGCGGGGGCGTCGAGGGTGGCGGTGGACATAAGGGTGGTTGGTTGAGCTGAAGTAACGAACGTGGGTTCTAAATGGAAGGGACGGCAGCACGCAGATCCTCGAGCAATGCCCGCGTACCATGGCGGTCGCACCAGGACTCAATGTAAGACCAGTCGAGGTTCTCGGCCTGCACGGCCATGACGTCGAGGGCGTCTTGCTTATCCTTGAGTCTGCCCCAGCGCACTTTTTGGACGATAACGTCTTCGGGAGAGGGCAAGAACACCTCGCGTTGCAGCAACGGATGATACTCAACGGGGCGGCGGCGGCGGGCAAAACGCTCTTGATGGAAAGCGTCCTGACTCAGTAGGAATAGTTCAAGATCAAAATCGATGGCTGGAACCCGGACGATCCAACGCATGCTGCCAGTGATGGATTCAAAGCTCATTTGATCGTCCAGCACAAACTCATTGCTCAAATGCCGCATGATCTCGTCTGGATGCCGCTGCGTCATTTCGAGCACGAAGTCAGCGTCTTTGGAGGCGCGCGGGAAAGGATATGCCGTACTGGCAAGCGAACCCGTGGCCATATACGAGATGCCTGCGGCATTGATCGCCTGAATCATTTCACGGATGGCGTCCACCGCAGTCATGCCAAGACGGGGGCAGATTGAAAAATGCCATGATCAGCCACCTGACGAAGACGATCACGTTGCTGGCGCAGCAGGCGGTGAATTTCGGTTTCGTCGGCCTGCGGATTCATGGCCTGCACTCCGGCTTTTATCATGGCGAGCGTGTGATCCATGATCTCGAGTGTCGCTGCAAGCCGCGCACCCACCGTCATCGCGCGCGCGCGCAGTACGCGGCGGCGGTAGAGGTCATCGGCCAGCTCTTTAAACTCGGGATTCATGCGGTGGGAGGGTACAACAGTCTGCGGCAAGCTCAACCAGCCATGACTTTTTCCACACCCGTGACGATCTCGCGGATGCGGAAGTTGAGGCCGTCGGTTTTGCAGAGAGACTGGATTTTGGGATCAGCGAGGCTAGCGCGCAGCATGGTGGCGAGCTGGCCGTAGCCGTACATGCCGGAGTCGTTCATCTCGACGACGACGACCTGCTTAAATTTGGCGAAGAGGGTGTCGAGGTTCGCGGGCATGGGGTGCAGGTGGCGGATGTGCGCTGAGCCGACCTTGTGGCCTTCGGCACGAAGACGCTCCACGCTTTCCTTGATCGGGCCGTAGGTGCTGCCCCAGCCGATGAGGAGCACGTCGCCCTCCTGCTCGCCGAAGATCTCCGGCAGCGGCAACTTCTTGCTCAGCTCAATGAGCTTGTTGCGGCGTTTGTCGGTCATTTTTTGATGCATCTTCGGATTACCCGAAGGATGGCCCCATTCGTCGTGCTCGAGACCGGTAACGTGCGGATAGCGACCGCCCAGCATCTTCGATCCCGGCGGTGCGTGACGAGTGACGGCATCCAGCGGATAGGGTTTGAAGTCCGCAGAACGATCTGACGTATCAAGTCCCGGCTCCACCCAGCATTTGTCGAGATCCGGCTCGGTGAAGGCCTCAATGCGGCTGCTCAGTCCCTGGTCACTGAGAATGATGACCGGGCAGGAGTATTCGCGGGCGAGACGACCAGCTTCGAGAGCGATGTAGAAGCAGTCTTCCACATCCTGCGGAGCCAGCACGATGCGCGGGCAGTCGCCATGGCTGCCGTAGATGGCCTGCAGCAGATCGCTTTGCTCCACGCTCGTCGGCAGGCCGGTGGAAGGGCCACCACGTTGGACATTGATGACGATGAGTGGGATTTCCGCCATGCTGGCGTAGCTGAGTGCCTCCATTTTCAAACTGAGACCTGGTCCCGCACTGCCGGTAACGGCAAGATGACCGGCGTATGCCGCACCGATGGTCATGGAGACGGCAGCCAGCTCATCTTCCGCCTGCACATAGATGCCACCATATTTCGGCAGCTCGCTACGTAGCGTCTCCATGATGCTAGACCACGGCGTGATCGGATAGGCAGAGCCGTAGCGCACCCCGGCGGCGATCAGGCCCATGGTCATGAGCGTGTTGCCATCGGTGCTGAGGCGGTGCCCGTCGAGATGCTCTCCTGCTTCGAAATTGAAGGTGCCGATGTCGCCAATCGGATAGGCGTAGCCCGCATCGAAAGCCAGCATCGCATTGCGCAGCACGCTTTCGTCTTTTTTGCCGAACTGACGTGCCACGATGCCGGCGAGCTTGTCGCGGTCGAGCTGATACACCGCGCAGAGCAGGCCGAGCACAAACATGTTCTTGCCACGGTCACGGGCGCTGCCGCCGATGGCCTCGATCGTGGCGGCGGTCATAGGGACGCCGATGTGGTGGATGCCGCGCTCGTTTTTGAACTCCGTCACCTCGGCGCTCTCGTAGATGCAGATGCCACCATCACGCAGCTAGCCGATGTGGCTGGCGTAGCTATGCTGATGAAAGGTCACCAGCACGTCCGCCTCGTCACCTGCCGTGAGCACATGGCCGGAACCGAGGTGAAG
>JBDNIB010000855.1:0-2721 GCA_041688535.1 Prosthecobacter sp. | reverse complement strand
TGCTGCCTGCATTGCGGTGTCAGATCCTTCTCGTTCGTTTGAGCAGATCGTGGAAAAATACGGCTTCCAGCCTGAGCCCTTTGCGCCTGGAATTCATCCCTCTGCGGTGGTCGCTTCCTCGGCCAAGTTTGATCCCGCCCGTGTCTCCATCGGGCCACAGGCGGTGATCGAGGCCGGTGTCGAACTGGGAGACGAAGTCGAAATCGGCGCGGGTTGTTTCGTTGGACGCAATGTGAAGATCGGCAGCGGATCCAAGCTCTACGCCAATGCCACGGTGCATGCCGAGTGCGTTCTGGGAGTTGGAGTAATTCTGCATTCCAGCGCGGTCGTTGGCGCGGACGGTTTTGGTTATGAATTCGGTCAGGGGCGTCACCGTAAAGTGCGGCAGGCAGGCATCGTGCAGATCGACAACGATGTGGAGATCGGTGCTGGCACGACCATTGATCGCGCGCGTTTTGGCCGCACCTGGATCGGCGAGGGCACCAAGATCGATAATTTGGTGCAGATCGGCCACAACGTCGTGATCGGGAAGCACTGCATCGTCGTCGCTTGTACCGCCATCGCCGGCAGTGCGTTGATCGGAGATTATGTGGTCATCGCCGCGCAGGTGGGCATTGCTGGGCATGTGACCATCGGTTCAAAGAGCACGCTGGCGGCACGCTGCGGCGTCACGCGTGATCTGCCTGCCGGGCTGACCTACCTGGGCTTTCCCGCCATTCCGGTGTCCGAGGAAAAGCGCCGTTTGGCTAGCATCAACCGCTTGCCACAGTTGCTCACCCGCGTGAAGGAACTGGAGTCGCAGCTTGCTGGCGGTGCCTCCGTCTGATTTTTACCAAAAGCCCCACTGCTGCGTCTTCATCACATAGATGCCGAGGACGAGATTGCCGACGGCGTGCATGAACACGCAGGCACCGAGGCTCCGGGTGCGCACAGCCACGAAATAGACCAGCGATCCCCACACAAAGGCACCCAGGTAGTCCGTCGTGCTGTGAATCAACATCACCGCGATGGTGACGATCCAGAAAATTCTCCAGCGATGCGTGCCAAAGGCGACGTGCTCAAAGCGCCCGTCCTCGGTGAGCAAAAAGCGCATCAAAAAGCCGCGCCAGAACAGCTCCTCGACGAACGGCACCACCAGCACCATGCGGGCGAAGCGCATGCCCACGGCGAGGCTGAACCACAGCGTGGAGTCGGCGGCCACGCCGGGATCGAAGCCTTCTTTGCGCTCCGCGAGTCCCAGCCAATCCCACCACGCTGCCGGTTCGTGTCCGCCTTGAATCAAAATTTCCCGCAGCAGCGCCGGAGCGACCCAGACGACGATACCAACGATGCCCAGTACAAAGGCGAGGCCCAAACCGCGCCATGGGTTGAATGAGTAATGCTGGCGAAACAGCAACAGCACACCCGCGCAGAGCACGGTCTGCAGCGGATAGACCCAGTGCTCCGGCGCACTCACATGCCAAGGCAGTTCGGAGTTTTCGATGCGGAAAAAATCTGGCAGTGTGTTCAGCAGTACGAACAGCACCAATGGCAGCACATAGGCGGCGGTGGGTGAGGCAAGCAGGCGTGCAAACATCAGGGCGGTCAGGTTACGGCAGTGCTAGATCCTTGGGCCGTTCGCGATTCAGCAGCCATTTCGAGCAGCCCCGCAGGTAGCCACGGCTGAGGGTGGAGAGCGTGGTCGCGCCAACTGCCATCAGCGCCAGCGTGCTCGAGGAGATGTTTTCCATCATGTTGCTGAAGCGGCCGGGATAGTCCGATTTGAGCTGCATGCCGCGCTCATAGAAGGCCACGATGCGGCCATCGTAAAAATACTCCAGCAGCTCATGCCAGGCTAGGTGCCATTCACGCTGGCGTTTCTCATGGCGGGCGAGTTCTTTGGCCAGCTTCTCTGGCGCATCGAGTAGTTTTTCGCCGTGCTTCTCAAAAATCGTGCTCAACGATTCTGCCGCGTTCAACGCCAGAAACACGCCCGGCGAGAGCATGGGATCGACAAACCCAAACGCATCGCCTGCCGCTACCCAGCCGGGGCCGTGTGCGCGTTCGGAGATGAGCTGGTAGTTGGTGTAGGAATGCACTTCGCTGATCAGTTGGCGGTTCTGCGCCAGGGGAGCCAGAATGCTGTCGGTGGCCAGAACCTGTTCGAGTCGTTCCTCTGCTGTGGTACCGAAATCTGGCAGCGATTTTGGATTCATCACGATGCTGAATGACATGCGGTCGGGCAGGGGAATGCGCCAGCTCCAGCCCCAGGGATGAAACATGATCGCGATCTGCCCCGGCGCGTAAGGATGCTCAATGCCGGTGAAATGCGCGAAGTGCGCGGTGTCACGGTGCGGCCCTGTTTCAGCGCCGATACCGAGCAGCCGGGCCGAGGTGCGTGAGCGCCCGCTGCAATCCACGATGAGATCAGGCCGTGTGCCATCATGGTAACCGCCCGCCGCTAGCGCCGCCGCATCAAGCGCCAGCTCAGGCGTGCCGCCAGGATGCGCCACGAGTCCGGCGCGATGTTTCACAAAGCGCACGCCTAGCTCCTTCGCGTAATTTTTGAGCACATCGTCAAACGCCGGGCGTGGCACGTTGTAGGCGTAGGTCGGCAGGCGGCCTTTGACCGACATGAAATTGAAATCCATCCGCGTACCACGGTGATGGACGAAGCTGGCGCCCGGCTTGTGCTGCGCGATGGCCGCCACGCGGTCCTCGCTGCCCAGACGTTGCAGACTT
>JBDNIB010000854.1:0-7820 GCA_041688535.1 Prosthecobacter sp. | reverse complement strand
TCGACCGCGCTGAAGTAGTTCAGGTTTTCCAGGCGGCTTTTGCCGGCGGCGATTTTCACCGTGTTCAGCTCTTCGCCGGGGGCAAAGGGCATTTCGCGGCGGATCACCTCGTCCTTGGTCACGGAGTTGCCGGAGATGTTGACCTTGTTGATGTAGGACTTGGCACCTTCGGTGACATGGTAGGCCACGCCGACCTGGCCGGGGCCGCTTTCCCGGATGCTGGTCTCCACCCGGGCGTCCGCATAGCCGCGTGAGCCATAGTAGTCCTGGATCATTTTCTCGTCGGCCTTCACAAAGCTGCCCTTGTAGGGGAAACCGGCTTCCTGCCGAACGGCAGGCATCAGCTCATCTTGTTTGAAGATGGTGTTGCCGGAGAGGCTGACGCCCGCCACGTCATACTTGGTGCCTTCATGGATCACATAGACCAAGTCCATTTCCTTGGCGGACACCGGCTCGCGCCGCACTTCGCTGACCTTCGCATAGACATAGCCCTCGTCCTGGAAAGCCTGTTCGACGATCTTGATATCCTCCTGCAGATCCTGGTTGCTCAGCTTGCCCTTCTTGCCCCACAGGTTCCAGACATGGTGCTCTTTGGACTTGAGCTTGGCGCGCAGATTACGGCTGCTGATGGCGGTGTTGCCTTCAAAGCGGATGTCATGGATGATGCCGCGCGCGCCTTCATCCAGCTTGAACACCACGCTGGAGAAGCCCTCGCGGGCGGACGGGGAAATGTCGTAGCTGACGATCACGTCGGAGAAGCCTTTCTTCTCATACATCTCCACGATTTTCTGTTGCGCGGCGGACAGCTTGATGTCGTCCACCGGGTCGCCCACCTTCACCTCGATCTCCTTGCGCAGCTTCTCGCTGTCAAAGGTCGTGTTGCCCAGAAAGCTGATGTCACCGATACCGCCGCGGCCGGTGATTTCGACGATCACTCTCACGCCGCCGGACACATCCACAGCGCGGATGTCCAGGTTTTCCACCGCTCCGGTGCTGTAGAGCGCGCGAATGTCGCGTTCCACGGCCTCGTCGGTGAACGGCTGGCCCACGCGGGTGGACATCTGGCTGCGCACCCGGTTTTCATCCAGCTTAACCGCGCCTTTGAAAAAGATTTGGACATCCTTCACGATCTTGGCCACCGCAGGGGCCGCCGGGAGGCCCAACTGGGCAATAGCCTGCTCCGGTGTGACGGTCAGCAGGGCGATGGCCGACGCGGCAAAGAGAGCCAGGCGCGTGTGGGTGGAAGAACGATGATGCATGTGTGGAGGGGGGGAAGACGGGCGGAAAACAGGGCAGGCCAGGACGCGCGCTAAAGCTCGCGCACAGGAAGCCGCATTACTGCTGCCCAGTCGCTCTACGTCAAGGTGTAAGTTCGGGTGGAATCGTGGACTGGTCCGCTACCTGGATGGGGACTCGTCGCCAGGTCAGCGCCCCCGCCTTTCTCATTTCACAAAAGGTCTGGGATTCCGCCTTCCTGGCGATTAAAAGAGCCGCCCCGGCTTCCATCCATGCTCCGCTCCCACACCCGTGACTATTTGCAGCTTCACCTCGTCGTGTTGGCGTGGGGCTTGACCGCCATTTTGGGCAAGCTCATCGTCCTCGCCCCGGTGGATGTCGTCCTGTGGCGCACCCTGCTCACCGCGTTGACTTTTGCGCTGCTGGCCCCGCTGCTCGGGCATTCCTTGCGCGTCTCCAAGCGTGGCGTCCTCGCGATGCTCGGTGTCGGCTTCCTGCTTGGACTGCATTGGATCCTGTTTTTCTGGTCCGCCCGCCTCGCCACCGCCTCCGTCTGCCTCGCCGCCATGCCCACGGCCATGCTGTGGTGCTCGCTCATCGAGCCGCTCATTGATGGCAGCCGCAAATGGCGGCTGTCCGAGCTCCTCGTCGGCCTGGTCATGGTCGGCGCGGTGTGGCTCATCTACACCGTCGAGAGCTACTGGCAGGGCTTCTCCGTCGCCATCGCCGCCGCCGTGCTCGCGGCCTTCTTTGCCACCTTCAGCAAGCAGCAGGTCGCCAAGGACACGCACTGGAGCGTCATGGGCTGTTATCAAATGAGCGGTGCCTGCCTCGCGGCCTGCGTTTCCCGGCCATTCCTCGAAACGGGTCGGCTACCCGCGCTGCCAGACCTGAATTCGGCGCTCTGGCTCCTCGTGCTCGCGCTTGTCTGCACGGTAGCGGCGTACGCAGGCTTCATGGACGTGCTGCGACGCGTCAGCGTCTTCACCGTGAACGTCGTTTACAACATGGAACCCGTGTACGGAATCCTTCTCGCCGCCCTTGTCTTCGGCCAAGCCGAGTTCATGAGTGGCGGCTTCTACCTCGGCGCCAGCATCATCGTCGCAGTCGTGCTCACGCTGCCGTGGATTCGGCGCTGGGTTGAAAAGTGAGAATGCTCGACACCGCGCGGCTCCTGCGCTTGCATCGCTCCTTCTCGTGAACCGTCTCCGCCACATCCTCGTCTCCGCCTCTGCTGGCTCGGGTAAAACGTACCAGTTGGTGCGCCGGCATCTGCATCTGCTGGCGTTGGATCAGCCGCCGGAGGGCATCGCGGCGATGACGTTTACGCGGAAGGCGGCGGGCGAGTTCTTCCAGCGCATCCTGCAGCGCCTTTCCGAGCTGGCCCGGCACGCGGAGCAGCCGGAGCAATTCTTTGCCGGCATGGCACCGTTGCCGGAGCAGTGGCCGGAGTTTGTCACCCTGCTGCGGCAGGTCACGCGGCGGCTGCACCGCTTGCGGCTTGGCACGATGGACAGTTTTTTCGCGAATATCACCGCCTGTTTCCCGCTGGAGCTCGGTCTGCCGCTGGGCGCGAAGGTCATGGCCGAGGATGAGGCCGCGCAGGCCCGCAACGAGGCGCTCAATGCGCTGCTGGAGCGCATCCATTCATCACGCGATGACAAGGCGGGCCGCGCGCTGCTCGAAGGCTTCAAGCAGGCCACTTTTGGGGTCGAGGAACGCAGCGCGGTGAGCAGCCTCGAAGGCTGGATCGCCGCGCATCACTCCACCTGGCTCGACAGCGATGATGTGGCACGCTGGGGCGCTCTGCCTGGACTTGATGTGGATCAGGATGACGATCTAACGGCGGCGCTGACGGATTTGCAGAATCATTTTGTGCCCGCCAGAGAGCGGAGTGCGGAGTTCATGGATCAATTCATGGTTCAAGCGGCCAAGCTGGAACCTGGCAGCAAGCCAGTGGACCGCGTGGAGGATTTTCTGAAAAAATCAGCGGCTGTGTGGACGGATCTGTGTTCCGGCAATGCCGTTGTCACTTGGGGAGGTGGCAAAAACCCGGTAACCGGCCCCGCCGCCCGCGCCTGGGTTCGCGTGACGGCAGCGATCCTGTTGCGCGAGCTCAAATGCCGCGCGCAGCGCACGCTCGGCATGGCGGCGCTGATGGAGCTGTATGAAACCGAGTACGCGCGGCGCGTGCGGTCACGCGGGCGGCTGTCCTTTGCCGACGTGCAGCGGCTGCTGGCGGCGGCCACGCAGGGTGGTGCCGCGTGGATGGACCATGAGGGCGGTGACCTGTGGTTCCGACTCGATGGGCGCTACAATCACTGGTTGTTCGATGAGTTTCAGGACACCAGCCGGGTGCAGTGGAATGTGGTGCGCGGATTGGTGGATGAAGTGATGCAGGACGACTCTGGTCGCCGCAGTTTCTTTGCCGTCGGCGACCCGAAGCAGTCGATTTACCTCTGGCGGCAGGCGGAGCCGGGCTTGTTCGATGATGTGCTCAACGCTTGGCCGCGTCATGGCGAGGAAGGGCTGCATCCCGAAACGCTGAGTCAGTCCTTCCGCAGCGCCCCGGCGGTGCTGGAGGCGGTGAATGCCGTCTTTGCGAACACCCTTGGCATTGAGTCCCTGTTGCCTGGCTGCACCAAGGGTTTCCAGTTCAAAGACCATGTGGCGGCAAAGCCCAATCAACAGCTCAGCGGCCATGCCGCGCTACTGGGCGTGCCACCTGCGCCTGACAAAGACTCGCCCAAACCCACCAGCAGCAGCGTGGTGGCGGCCTTGCTGCTGGACATTCGCCCGCTGGAGCGCGGTCTGTCCTGCGCGGTGTTGGTGCGGGGCAATAAAAATGCCATTGAACTCACCGACGAGCTGCGTGCCGCGACTGGCATGGAAATCGTGTGTGAATCCCAGCAGCATCCAGCCACGGACAATGCGGTGACGTTAGCACTGCTGGCCCTGCTGCAACTGGCCGTGCATCCCGGCGACACGCTGGCGCTGGAGCACCTCAAAATGACCCCGCTGTGGCCGCAGATCGAGTCCGGCGAGCACAAGTGGCCGCTCACCGCGCATCAGGTGCGCGAGCTGGTGTTTGAGCGCGGCTTCATCGGTTTCACCGAAGTGTGGACGCGGCATCTGCGTGCGCTGCTGCCGGAGATGGACGCGTTCCATGAGCTGCGGCTGCGCCAGTTCGGCGAGATCGCCGCCGAGTTCGACGCGCATGGCTCACGCGACATCGACGCCTTTCTACAGCACGCCCGCAGCATGCCCATGCAGGTCCGTGGTGCCGCCCAGGCGGTGCAGGTGATGACCGTCCACAAGGCGAAGGGCCTGGAGTTTGATGTCGTCATTCTGCCCGACCTCAATGGCGATGCGATGGACAAAGTGCGCCCGCGCTCGCTCATCGTGAATCGCGACGAGACCGGCATCTCCTGGGTCATGCAGGAGCCGTCGCGTGTGTTCGCGCCGTTGCATGCGGCCTTGGGCGCGGAATTGGACATCGCGCGGCAGCGGGCCGGGTTTGAATCGCTCTGCCGCCTCTATGTGGCGATGACACGCGCCAAACGCGGCCTCTATCTCATCGCCGAGCCACCGCCGAAGAAGGACGACGCCGCGATGAAGGAAGCGCAGTTTTTGCGGCGCATGCTGAGCGTGACGACCGACGCGCAGACCTGTGAAGCTTACAGCACCGAGTGGGAAACCGGTGATCCCCGCTGGTTTGAGCATTCAAATCGCGTAGAACCCAAGCCGCCGAGCATTACCCCTGTGGCACGGCCGCTGGGCGGGCTGCTGCGTGAGTTTCAGCCGCTGGCGAAGCGGGTGACGCCTTCGGGTGAGGAAGATTTTCAGGTCAAAGGCAGCGTGCTCTTCAGCGCGGGCCGTGAGCCGGGTCGTCGGCTGGGCAATCTGGTGCATGAGCTGCTCTCCCAGGTCGAATGGTGGGATGCCGGGTCAGAACTGAGCGCTCTCGAAGTCCGCTGGCAGGCGGCAGGCCTGCTGCGGGGGGAGGCGATCGAAGCGACCGCTGTGGCGATGGTGCGCGGGCTGCTTGCCGCCCCGACAGCCGCCGCCGCCTTTGCCAAACCCGCTCCTGCGGCCCAGGCCTGGCGTGAGCGCCCGTTTGACCTGATTCATGAGGGAAGCTGGATCAGTGGCGTGTTTGACCGCGTGGTGGTGCTGCCGGACGCCGTGCGCTTGATTGACTTCAAAACCGATGAGGTGGCCGATGATGCCGCCATGCAGGAAAAAGTGGCCGGCTACCGGCCGCAGATCGAACTTTACCGGAAAGCGCTGGCGCGGCTGACGGGCCTGCCGCCGCCGAAAATCGACTGCGCGCTGCTGTTTGCCCGCACTGGCCGGTTGGTGGCGGTAAACTGACATTTTTTAATTTCTGTCGTAGCTGATGGCAGCAAAAACTTGTGTCTGCGCGGAAGCTCTGGCATGGAATCCGCACCGCGCTTTCCGACGTAAGATTGAAAACACTCATGCCTCAACCCGAACTCAGCGAAGAAGACCTCCTCCAGCGTGCTGGACGCGGGGATGTGCGCGCGTTCAACCAGTTCCAGGACGCGGTGGCACCACGCCTGTTCGGCCTGCTGCGGCAGATGATGCCCGACGGTGCGGTGGCGGAAGAGGCGCTGGTGGACGGCTTTGTGCAGGTGTGGGAGCATGCCTCCGGCTTTGACCCCGCTCATGGCAGCGCCTTCACCTGGGCGGTGACCCTGGTGCGCCAGCAGGCTATTGAACGCATGCGTATTCTTGGCCGGCGCAACCGTCTGGTGGATGCCGCCGTGCTGGAGCAGGCGGTACTGTCCGCGCCAGCCGCTGAGGATCTGACGGACACGCGGAGCGCAGCGGTGTTCGCGGCATTGAAACAACTGCCGAAGGATCAGCGTCGTCTGATCGAGATCGCTTTCCTCAAGGGATTGACCGGCCATGTGCTTTCCGAGACACTGGAACAACCGATCGCCACCGTGAAGACCAATATTTGCGGCGGACTGTTCCGTTTTCGCGATCTACTGAAAGGAGGCGAGTGATGGACTCTCACCTCGAAGCACTGGCCGCGCTGAACGCGCTGGGCATGCTGGAAAACGACGAAAAACGCGCTTTGGACGGTGCTATCGCGCGTGAAAAAGATTTGCGGCTGCTGAACAGCGCGCTGGAGCAGACGGTCGCGGAACTGGGCCATCTCATCGCGCCAGTGGAGCCGCCGGCGGACATGAAAAAGCGCATCCGCGCCAAGCTGCGCTCACGCGGCGCGAAGACCTCCACTCTTTCACCAGGTCTGCTGCTCGGCGGCCTCGGCTGGCTGCTGGCGGTCGGTCTGGCTGTGCTTTCCGCCACACTTTGGCAGTCACGCGCAAAACTGACGCAGCAGGTGGCAGCGGCCTCGCAGGCCATCGCACCGGTGGTGGGTGCCGCGTCGGCGGAGGATGATGGAAACGTCCGCACCCTGGCGGAGGAGCTGAAAAAATTGCGCGATGATTTTGAGGCGAAACAAACCGCGCTGAACCAGGAGGTCACCACAGCGCGGGCGAGTGAGAAGACCGCGCAGGGGCGCATCACCCAGCTCACCGCCGAGGTCGCGACGCTAAAAGAGCAGAGCGAGCAGGCCGCGATGAAGGTGCTCACGCTGCCAGCCAGTACCGTCTGGGAATACCGCCGCGGTGAGATGCTCGTCGTCTGGGACCGCCTGCGCCGTCAGGGCGTGCTGATGCTCGATAAAATGCCCAAGGTGGAAAGCGGCAGAGATTACCAGCTCTGGATCGTCGATCCACAGCAGCCGGACCCAGTCAGCGCCGGTGTGGTGGCGGTGGACGCGAAAGGTGCCGCGCAAATCCAGTTCAAACCCGCGACCGCCGTGAACGAGGCGTCGAAATTCATCCTCAGCCTGGAGAAAAAAGACGGTGCCGCAAAGCGCGAAGGCGAAATCTTGATTAGCGGCCCGTAACCGGCGCGTCGTCAGAATGATGCAGGTCGGGTGTGTGCGGCGTCAAGGGCGTGTATGGCACAGACTGATTCACGCCGCGCACCGGCCGACGTTTGAGCGCGTGTGAGTGCGGCGGACCCCAAACCGACGGGCGGGCTTACGCCACACCCATCCCACATCCCGCTCGACAGCATTCCGGCGACGATTTCTCGGTGTCAGGTCGTAGCATGATCGCGGCCGATTTCAATGTTGCGCAGCATGCGTTCGGTGTGCGGAGCGGCGCGACGGCTTTCATCCGTGTCCTCAGCCCGGAGAGCCTGCCACTCCGTCCGCACGAGGCTGAGGCCGAAGGCCCCGCAGGCATCCAGCACCGTGTGAAAACGCGGGGTGAGCAGCGCGGCTCGCAAAGGAACCTGCGGCTCCGCATCACGACGCGACCACACTAGGTCGTGATGGCGGGCGGTGAAATCGGCGGGTGTCATGATCCAAAAGTATCCGCACCCAAGCTGGAAGTCCATCGGCTAAAAAGCACGCAAAACGTCAGCAGGGTTCACCGCCGCCCGTGATTGAAATCCACCAGCTTGGTCACGGTCTGCGCGCCCTTGTTGTCCTCGATTCGCGAGTTTTTGCAGCTCGGATCGACAACGATCGTGGCGGG
>JBDNIB010000105.1:0-3008 GCA_041688535.1 Prosthecobacter sp. | reverse complement strand
TGATCACGAACAAGCCCTTTGACCAGTTCGTGCGCGAGCTGATCGCCCCGCCGAACGATGCGAGCCGGGGGTTCATCGACGGCATCAAATGGCGCGGGGATGTGAGCGCGGGGCAGACGGTGGAGATTCAGTTCGCGCAGAGCGTCTCGCAGTCGTTCCTGGGCATCAACATGAAGTGCGCGTCCTGCCACGACAGTTTTATTGACCGCTGGAAGCTCAGTGAAGCCTACGGACTCGCGGCGATCTATTCCACGCGCCCGCTGGAGATCCACCGCTGTGACAAACCCATCGGCCAAATGGCGGCGGCGGCGTGGTTGTTTCCCGAGATCGGTCAAGTCGATGCCAAAGCCGCACAGCCGGAGCGCCTGAAACAACTTGCCGCTTTGATGACGCATCCGCAGAACGGTCGCACGCCACGCACCATCGTGAACCGCCTGTGGCAGCGACTGATGGGACGCGGCATCGTGCATCCGGTGGATGCGATGCAGACGGAGCCGTGGAGTGCGGATTTGCTCAATTACTTGGCCAGTCATCTCGTGGAGCACGGCCACGATTTGAAGCAGGTGCTGGCCCACATCGCCACCTCGCAGGCGTATCAGTCCCACGCGCAGATCGTGGCACAAGACACGGATGATCATGGTTATGTCTATGCCGGCCCACGGGTGAAACGGCTGACGGCGGAGCAGTTGGTGGACGCGGTGTGGCAGCTCACCGGCACGGCCCCGCTGAAGATGGACGCGGGTGTGCTGCGGGGAAAAGTGGACCCCGCTATCGCGAAACAGATCCAGGTGCGTGGCCAGTGGGTCTGGGGCGACAGCGCGAAGCCCGGCAGCACGCCGCCGAGCGGCGAGACGATCACGCTGCGCAAGACGTTCAAGCTGGATGCCGAGCCAACCAGCGCGAGCGCGGTCGTGACCTGCGACAACGGCTTCACGCTGTTCGTGAACAACAAAAAAATCAGCGGTGGTGATGACTGGAGTAAACTGGCCGCCGTGCCGCTGCAAACAGCGCTGAAAAAGGGCGCGAACTCGATCCTCGTCATCGCCACGAACGCGGGCAAGGGGCCGAACGCCGCCGGGTTCTTCTTCGACGCCCGCATTCGTGATGTGGCGAGCAAGGAGACCGCCGTCTTCAGCGATGCGAGCTGGGAATGGACCGCACAGGCACCCGCCACGAAGGAAGGTCGGCTCGGTGCCTTTGAGGCAAAGGACTGGCAACCCGTGACGGTGGTCAAGGCCCTGCCGGTGTGGCAGAAGACCATTGATGCGCAGGCACCAGCCTTGCTCGCCCAAGGAGCCGCCGCGAGCGGCAAGATGATCCGTGCGTCCTTGATGAAGGCGGATTTCCTGATGCGCACCCTCGGCCGGCCGAACCGCGACCAGATCGTCACCACGCGACCGAATGATCTGACGACCTTGGAGGCCATCTCGCTTGCGAACGGCAATATCCTCGCGGAGGCCATCGCCAGCGGTGCCAAACGGCTGCTGGAAACGACGCAGGGCGATGTCATCCGCCCGCTCTACCGGCACGCGCTCTCACGCGATCCCTCCGCCGCTGAACTCACCACCGCGCAGCAGCTTCTTGGTGACATACCCACGCTGCAAGTTGCCGAGTATCTGCTGTGGACCCTATGCATGCTGCCGGAGTTCTAGTGCGTGATATGAGCAGACGTCATTGGCCCAGGGGGGTGAAATTGGAACGCGGCTTGTCACCCACGCCGAAACGCGAGGTGCTCACCGGATAGCGCCGTTGCATCTTATCCCCATCATAAGTGAGCATCTTCTGATACGAGATGCTGACCACCAGCCGCTGCTGTGGCGGTTCTTTGACCGCAGGGGGAGCACTTTGACAACCGCAGTGGCAGCGACTGCTGCTGCAGCTTGCAAGCGCGACCAAAGTCGGCAGCTAAAAAAGCGCGGTGAGGGTGGCTGAGGCACTCATGACTGAAATCCGAACGAATGTGCGCCTGAATGATGTCCGAGGGCTATCAGGATTTCATCGGATTGCAGCCAAGTGCTGGCCGAGCCGGGTGCAAGATGCCACCCACGCGGGGCGTTGACCCTGTCCCCCATAGCAGTAGCCGCCGCCTCCCTTGCGAAAGGTATGAAAATCGCATTGAAGCACGGCGAGCGCTCACGATGTTCCCTTTCTCCAATCAAACCCTACTCATGCACACACGCCACGTCCTCGCCTTTGCCGCCGCCCTGACGCTCCCCCTTGCCCTGCCCGCCAATGATTGGACCAACTGGCGCGGCCCGTTGCAGAACGGCGTGAGCCTGGAGCATTACACGAACGCTGGCAAACTGGCCGACAAACCCGCCTGGACCTACGAGTCCCGCAGCCGTGGCACGCCGGTGGTGTTCGAGGGCAAGCTGATCCTGTGGGGCTACAAAGGCGAAACCAGCGATCTCATTGAACTGCTGACCTGCCTGGACGCGAAGACCGGCAAGAAACTCTGGGAGCACGAGATCCCTGATTACCTGAGCGACTCGATTTATAACCGCTACTCAATCGGCGCACCGACGGTCGATCCTGAAACGAAGCGCATCTATCTCGTCAGCAACGCGGGCTTTTTCCTGTGCTACGAGATCGACGGCACCAAGGTGTTTGAGATTCCCATGATGGAAGACTTGGGACGCATGACCTTCCCGAATGCGCGTGTGGGCAGCCCGGTGATCGAGGGGGATGTGGTCATCACGCACTTCATTTACTCGAACTGGGGTTCCGACGGCCCGGCGGCAGACCGTGCGTATGCTTTTGACAAGAAGACCGGTGAACTGGTGTGGTGGTCGCGCCCTGGCGTGGTGCCGCCAGTGGACAGCTCCTTTGCGACGCCGGTGCTGGAGACCCGCGACGGCAAGCGCGTGATGTATTACACCACCGGCTGCGGCCACATCGTCTGCGTGAACGCCCACAATGGCGCGGCGTATTGGAAGATGCCGATCAGCAAAAACGGCGTGAACGCCTCCGTCGTGCTGCACAAAGGCAACAAGCTCATCGCCATCCAC
>JBDNIB010000104.1:0-14301 GCA_041688535.1 Prosthecobacter sp. | reverse complement strand
ATTCTGGGAAGTCACCAAGCAACGCGCGCAGCAGACGCTGCCGGTTTGGTCGCGCCACACGCTGGCGCTGCGGATCGGCGGCCAAGGAATCGCCGAGCTGGGGGCGCTGATCGCGGGTTTTGAGCCGCTGGTGCAGCAGCGTGCGCTGGCGCAGGATGCCTTTGACGCGGCCTTTCGCGCCGGGCAGGACGCGCGGCGGCGCATGCAGGTGCTGGGCACGAAGGTGCCGGCGCTGATCGTGGCGCAACTGGACGAAAACGCGGCCCTGATGCAGGAGGTGGACGCGCTCTACGCGACGACGCCACGCACGGAAAGCAGCATCCTGAAACGCCTGCGGGAGCTGCTGCCGGTGTGGCAGCGGGCGAATGCCGCCCTGGCGGCGCTGAACACGGCGCAGCCGCCGATCACCCGCCGGGTGGACGGAGTGCCCTACACCGCCGCACTGGCGCAGATGCTGCTGGACGGCTACCCGGCGGCGGTGGGCATGCTTGCAACCCAGGCGGAGGCGCTGAACACGAGCCGCGCGTCCCTACGCGGGCATGACCACACGGCGGACCGGCTGAACAAGCGCTGGTACAAGATCGCCAAGGCGCAGAGTGATCCCGGTAGCGGCCTGCGCGGGGCGCTCGAAGGCATCACGACGGAATGGAAGGCAAAAACATTAGCGGGCAAAAAGATGCCGAATGATTTCATCTTCCCAACTACAGGCTCAGAGCCCCGTCCGATTGATTTTTTTGCCCGCCCATCTTTTTGCCTGCAAACCCGCCAGCCCCAGTTGACTGCAAAGCTGCGCAGGATTGACGAGCCCGAGCCGTGTGAAGCAAATCCATGGCGAAGGATGAATGAGGGCCGGATGACAAGATTGGGGCTTCGGGCTCCGTCATTGATTCGTCATTCAAAGCCTCGCCAACGCCATGAACTCATCTCCACTCCACCGCCGCGCTTTCCTGGGCCAAACGTCACAAGGTCTCGGCGCGGTTGCGCTCGCATCGTTGATCAAGCCGAGTTCCGCCGCGCCGGTGCGTGGGGTGCTGGGTAGTCTGCCGCTGCCACAGCAGGCAAAGCGGGTGATCTGGCTGACGATGGCGGGCGGGCCGTCGCATTTGGAGACGTTTGATCCGAAGCCGAAGCTGGCGGAGATGGACGGGAAGCCGATGCCGGAGTCGTTTACCAAAGGGCAGCAACTGGCGCAGCTCCAAGGCAAGCCGCTGAACTGCTTCGGGCCGCAGCATAAGTTCGCGAAATTCGGGAAGAGTCAGATGGAAATCTGCGAGCTGTTTCCGCAGATCGGCAGCGTGATCGACGACATCTGCCTGATCCGCAGCATGACCACCGACGCGATCAATCACGACCCGGCGCACATGTTCATGAATACGGGCTCGCAGATCGCGGGACGGCCGAGCATGGGATCGTGGATCACGTATGGGCTGGGCACGGAGGCGGCGGACCTGCCGGGATTCGTGGTGCTGACCTCGCTGGGCAAGGGTGGGCAGAACCAACCCATCGCGGCACGGCAGTGGAGCAGCGGCTTTTTGCCATCAAAGTACCAGGGCGTGCAACTTCGAGCGAAGGGCGACCCCGTGTTGTATCTGACGAATCCGAACGGCGTGACGCGTGAGCAGCAGGGCCGCGACGTGGCGGCGATCAATGCGATCAACAAGCAGCATGATGCGCGCGTCGATGATCCCGAGATCGCCACACGCATCGCGCAGTATGAAATGGCGTTTCAGATGCAGGCCAGCGTGCCGGATTTGATGGATGTGAGCAAGGAGGGCGCGAAGACGCTCGAGCTGTACGGCTGCCAGCCGGGAGATGGCTCGTTCGCGTCGAACTGCCTGCTCGCGCGTCGTCTCGCGGAGCGCGGCACACGCTTCATCCAGCTCTATCACAAGGACTGGGACCATCACGGCGGCGTGAAGGAAGGCATCGCGCTGAAGGCGCAGGAGATCGACCGCGCGTGCATGGCGCTGATCACCGATCTCAAACAGCGCGGCATGCTGGAGGAGACGCTCATCGTTTGGGCGGGCGAGTTTGGCCGCACACCGATGTCGCAGGGTGGTAGCGGGCGGGATCACCACAACAAAGCGATGTCGGTGTGGCTGGCCGGCGCGGGCATCCAAGGCGGCATGGTGCATGGAGCGACGGATGACCTCGGCTATGCTGCCGTAGAGAAGGTCACGACCGTGCATGATCTGCACGCGACGATGCTGCACCAGCTCGGCATCAATCACGATGCGCTTAGCTTCAAGTTTCAGGGATTGGACGCCAAGCTCAGCGGCGTGGAAGGCGCGAAGGTGATCAAAGGCATCCTCACATGAGCTTCCGCACCTTTGAGTCAGCTTCCGTCGGTGGCGGCATCACGCATGCCACGGTGAAGTCGGCGGCGTTGCGGCGGCGTGCGGACATCAGCTTTTATGTGCCGCCGGATGTGGAATCCGGCGAGCTGCCGCTGGTGATCCTGCTGCATGGCGTTTACGGCAGCCACTGGGCCTGGCTGTACCAAGGCGGGGCGCAGCAGGTGCTCGACCGGCTGATCCAGGAGGAAAAGCTGCCACCGCTGATGCTGGCGATGCCCTCGGACGGCCTGTGGGGCGATGGCTCGGGCTATCTGCGGCATCGCGAGGCGGATCATGCGCGATGGATCGTGGAGGAGGTGCCTGCGGCAGCGGCGGCAGTCGAGCCGCGTTGTGAAAATGCGCCGCGTTTCATCTGCGGCCTCTCCATGGGCGGCTACGGAGCTTTGCGGCTGGGGGCGCTGCATGCGGACAAGTTCGCGGCCATCAGCGCGCACAGCAGCATCACCGACGTGGCGCAGATGCAGGGCTTTGTGGAGGAAACAGCGACGCAGTTCGACCTCGCGGATGACCAGCCGCTGGCGGTCATCGACTGCCTGAAGGCCAACGCCGAGAAACTGCCGCGCCTGCGGTTTGATTGTGGCACCGAGGATGTCTTGATCGTGCCGAATCGTGTGCTGCACCACGAACTCGAAGCGGCGGGCATTCCGCATCAGTATGCGGAGTTTTCCGGTGGGCACACCTGGGACTACTGGCACGCCCATCTCGCGGACACGCTGCGGTTTTTCGGGGCGGGTCTGTAATCAGGATTAAAAACTGAAGACGTTTTCTTCAACGATGATGACATCGCCAGCTCCAATCACTGGATCGAATCTGGACTCGCCGGAACTGAACTCTCGACCGAACCTACTTGGCTTTCCGGGCGCTCTTTTTTCCAAATTTATAAAGATGCGCTGCATGTGCTCTCCACCGCCTCTACGCAGGACCACATATTTTTTATCGGCACATTGGGCGAATCCTTGGGCGCGCTGTATTGCTTCCGACACCTTGATGTCTTTGGATTTGTCGGCAGCAAACTTGCCCGGCTTATTGACCATCCCCATCACCAAATAGGCATCTTCGCGATTCAATTCTTGGAATACCTTCGTCGCCAATTGCGCCTCGAATTTATTGGATGCACAACTCGCGAGGACAAAACAGAGAATGACCAATGCCAGGACATTTGCACGCTTGTTCATAGGGATGCTCATGGACATAAGAATGGCACGGGCGTTCAGTCCCGCTACTTCCGAATGGAGCGTGCCTTGTCGGTGTAGAAGACCATCGGCAGGCTGAGGCTTTCTTTGTCACCGACGGGCATGCCGACGAGGGGAATGGGGGTTTTGAAGGGAAACTCGGGACTGGGCTGGAAATCCTTGTCGAAGGCGAGCATGGGGCCGCGGATGATGAGATCACGCCATTCAGCGTAGGGTCCGGTAAAAACATCGGTGATGCGTTCTACCTTGGCGGAGACGGGCGTCATGACGAAACCGGCGAGCTTCGCGCCGCGTGACTCGGCCAGCGTTTTGAAGCGCTCATAATCGGCACGTTGCACGGGAAGATTCACGGCAGGGATGTCGGCATACCAGGCGACGAAGGCGGGGGAGTCGGAGATGATGTATTCGTTTTTCTCGGCGAGCAGACGCAGGATGAAAATGCGCTCGGGCAGGAAGGGCGGCCAGTGTGGCGGGATTTTGCCGCCCATAGTGAGGCCAAACTTCACCAGCACAGGCAGATTCACCGCCAGCGGCAGCGCGGTGATGAGCAGCGCGGCCAGGGGTGCGCCCCAGCGGGAGAGGAAGTCGCCAGAGATCTGGAAACGTGACCACAGCACGACCAGCATGGCCGCCCCAAAAGTGCTCATGGCAGGAACGAGCACGAGATAGAGCGCGTTGTCGTCATGCTCTTCGTTCGCGAGGCCGAGCAGGCCCATGCCGAGCGCCACGCAGGCAAACACGACCGCCAGCAGCCAGCGTGAGGCGGCGGCGTCCGCCTTGCGGAAGCGGTGCATGAGAGCGAGGAAAAAGAACAGCGCGGGCAGGACGAAGCCGAGGTGCGCATAGAGTTGCGCGAGCTGCTGCTGCCAGCTCAGGCCCAGACGGCGCAGGAGGTCATCGACCAGGATCACCGGCACGCCGGGAGAGAGGTCACGCAGCAGCGTGTCATACACGGAGGCGGAAGACTGCGCCTGTAGCAGCGCCTTGATGCCACCGAGCGGATCGCCGCAGAGCTGCACATTCCACCAGCCCCAGGCCGCGAGCGCGAGCACGGGAAACAACGCCACCACGAGCACTCCCGCACGGCCACGCGGCAAAAACGCCGCCACGCTGATGATGATGCCCAGCACGATCCACAGCGCCATCCAGTGCGTGAAGATCATCAGCATGCAGACGATGCCCAGCAATGTCAGTGGCATGAGTGCGCCGCGATTCTCTGCCGCACGCCCGGCGGCAGCGGCATAGAACCGGAAAGCCAGCGCAAACAACGGCAGCAGCATGGCGCGTGGTGAGCCGCTGACCATCAGCTCCCACGCGGGCTCGCATACCAGCAGCGCGATGGCGGCGATGGCGGCGACCTGCTCGTCAAACAACCGCCGCGCGGCCCCATGCGTGAAAAAAATCGTCAGCAGATACCAGGCGACGCCAAAAGACGCGATCACGCGGTCCAGCAGATAGATCGACCCGCCGAGCACGGGATCGTATTGATGCCAGGGTTTGAGAAAACGAAACGCCACCGACCACAGCAGCGGCTGTAGCGGGGGCTGCACGGTCTCGGGCATGGCCAGCGGCGAGACCTGCTTTCCCGCCGTTTCCAACTGCGCCCAGGCATAGGGCTGCACCACGCGAGTCTGGTACGAGCCATTCCGCGCGATTTGCCGCGCGAGCTGCGCCTGATTCATGCCCTCCTCGCTGCTGATGCCGCGAAAGGTCACAAAGACATGCAGCAACGCCATGACGAGGGCGGCGGCATAAAACACCAGTCGTAGCAATGCACCGGGGCCGGAGGAGTTGGGAGACATGTGGGCCACACTTCACCTGCCGGGGCGGTGTGCCAAGAACGATCTCGCCTCACTCATGTGGCTCAAAGGCCACGCTCAGGCATTCTTTGCGCCCAAAAAGACCGGCGCAGCGCCAGTACCAGCGCATGGCGGGCTTCACAAAGGTGCCCAGCTTGCCATCCAGAATGCGGAACTGTCCCAGCGGCTCGCCGCCATCCCGCACGTTGAGCGAACGTGCGGCGATCTTGCCCGACAGAGTGCCGCCAGCTTCCAACGTCACCGGTCCCTCGCACACGAAATTACCTGAAGCGTTACCGAAGATGCTGATCGTGCGCGCCCGCACCTCCTGCAAAAATGTCACCTCGCAGCCGGCCGCCACTTCCAGGCGATCACATACCACACAATCGGCGATGAGGCCGTCCGTGTCGATGGTGCGCGAAGGCAGCTCCTGCTCCTCTTGTTCGATGCGTTGAAGCTTCTTCAAGCAGACCGGGCAGGAAGGCGTGGCGTAATCGCCCGCGGTGGTGATGACGAACAGAAAATCGCTTTTGTCCCCTGGCAGCGCCCGCACCGCCGCCTCCAGGGCCGTGGCATCCACCGCCTCAATGCGCTGCTCCTGCGCCGCACGCAGCGCGGCCGGACTGAAACCCGCCGGCGCGATCAAAATGCCGCGCGTGTCGCGTGCGGTGCGCACCTCCTGCGCAAAGCGCTGCACCGACTCCGGCGTGGCACCCCATTCGTTCCACGGTGCGATTTTGACCATGGCGCGGCGTGGTTTGGCGGACTTCGGTTCCTCAATCATGCCAAAAACCACCACGCCATCCGGCAGCACGCGTGATCCGGCCAGCTCGCAGCCGGACTCCGTCGCAATCGCCCGCGCCAGCTCGGACAACCGCGCCCAGTCGAGACTCGCGATCAACTCTGGCGACCAGCCACTCAGCCGGTCCACACCGCCCTGCGGCCGCAGCGAGAAGCCAGCTCTTTCAAGGGTGACAAAGGGGTCGAGCATGAACTGTTTGCTGGATAGCGGGAGACTAGTGGCTTGGATGGATGAAAATCGGCAGCGGTACCAAAGCACAATCAAGCACGGCACCAACCCTCTATTTCTCCAGCAGCCAGCAATCCCTTGCCGCATCTGCAAAACCCTGTTTCTTCCGCGCCACATGTCGAAAGCCGCGAAAACCGAAGAAACCAAATTTTTTCACACTGGCAGCACGGAGGCACCGTTTGAGTTCGCCTCCGGCGAGGCCCTGCCCGGCATCACTGTGTCCTATGAGACCTACGGCAAGCTCAATGCCAGCCGCAACAATGCCATCCTGCTATTCCACGCCCTGTCCGGCAGCCAGCATGCCGCCGGCATCACCAACGCAGTCGCCGACACCGCCGAACGCTGGACGGAAGATTGCCGCACCGGCTGGTGGGATCTGTTCATCGGCCCCGACAAGGCGCTGGACACCAAACGCTACTTCATCATCTGCGCCAACTACCTCGGTGGCTGCTACGGCAGCAGCGGGCCGACTTCCATCAATCCGGCGACCGGCAAGCCTTACGGCAGCAGCTTCCCGCCAGTGACTACCAGCGATGTGGTGAAGTCACAGCTCGCCCTCATGGACCACCTCGGCATCAAAACCCTGCACGCCGTCATGGGAGCCTCGGTCGGTGGTCTGCTCGCCATCAATCTCGCCACGCTGCATCCCGAGCGGGTGAAACTCGTCATCCCCATCGCCAGCGGCTGCCGCACCACCGTGTTGACCCGCCTCACCTTGTTTGAGCAGGTGCTCGCCATCGAAAACGACCCGCACTTCCAGGGCGGCGACTACTATGACCGCACCGCACCGGAATACGGCCTCACGCTTGCCCGCATAATCAGCCATAAGACGTTTGTGCATCTCGACGCCATCGAGCGCCGCGCCCGGCAGGACTTGAAGCAGTGCGATGACACGCTCTCCTGGTACCGGGTGAAGCACAACGTCGAGAGCTACATGCTGCATCAGGGCAAGAAATTCGTGAAACGCTTCGACGCGAATACCTACCTGCGCATCGCCGACATGTGGCTGCGCTTTGACCCGCTCGCGGATGCCGGGGTGGCAACGTATGAGGAACTCTTCGCCCGTAGCGCCGCGGCCGGGCAGCATTACCTCATCTTCAGCATCGACAGCGACTTCTGCTTCTACCCCGAAGAGCAGGCGGAACTCGTCAGCCACCTCGAAAAAGCCGAGGTCTCCAACATGCACATCACCGTGCATTCCGACAAAGGCCACGACTCCTTCCTGCTGGAGCCGCAGCTCTACACCCCGCATCTGTCCTTCACGCTGGATGGGCGTTGGAACAAAGCCTCGGTGGATCGCCCGGTGCCGGAAGTGGAGTGATCAAAAACGTCCGCCATGCTCCAGCGGCACAGCAACTGGGCTACTTGGCGAACGCCTTGTCCTTGGCATTGCCGCCGCTGACGAGGTAGGCGACGAGGTCGAGGAGTTCGTCCTGGTTGAGGGTGTTGATGAGGCTGGGGGGCATCATGCTGACTTTGCGGGTTCCCTTCTTGGCGATGTCACTCTCGTTAATGGCCATCTGATCATTGGGGGCGAAGGGATTGGTCATGATAAAGACCTTGCCGTTTTCCTCGACGACGATGCGGCCGAGAATGACGCTACCGTCCTTCTTGGTGATTTCGTGACTGTCGTACTGGTCGGAGATGACCTTGCTGGGATCGACGATGTTCTCCATGAGGTCGCGCATAGTGTAGCGATTGCCAGTGCCGGTGAGATCGGGGCCGATGCTGCCGCCGTCGCCGTTAAAGCGGTGGCAGGTGGCGCACATGATGCTGCGGTACATGGCCTCGCCGTTGGTGAAGTCGCGGCCGTTGAGTCCGCCTGCGGTCAATGCGACGACTTCATCGACGCTCCAGTTTTTGCCGGGGCCTTTGGGCGCGACGTAGTTGGGGATGGTGGTGCTGGCCTCGACTTTGTTGCTGAGGGCGTCGAGCGCGGCAAATTCGGACTCGGGCACAAAGGTGGCGAGCGCGTCTTTGCGGATGTTTTCGATGAAGCCTTTGAAGCTGTTGCCACCTTTCCAAGTGCGAGCGTGGGGGAACCACGAAAAGAAGGTCTGGCGGTGCTCGGGCGTCCACCCGGCGGTGGCATTTCTCAACGCGACCATGTAGCTGATCTGCTGCGCGTTCGGGCGGCTGCCAGCGGCGGCACGGGCGGCGTTGGCATAGCCGTCGTTGCGACTCAAAACAGCATCGGTGGCGACTTCCTGGAAGTCATCCTTGGCGGTGGCCATCAAGGCGAGCGTTGTGGAGACAACCTTGGGCGAATCGACGGCAACGAGAAGCTGGCAGAGCTCGCGATTGATCATTGAATCTTCGGCCGGATAGGCCGCGTCGAGCGCTGCGGCGATCTGTGCGCAGATTTCGGCGGCAGGCTTGCCGAGACGGGTCAAAACGAGTTCCAAGGCACGCAGGCCAGCGAGCTGCTGGCTGAGCGGAAGTTTGGCGTCTTTGAGATTGCCCAGCGCGAGGAGCATGCGGCCCTGTAGTTCAGCGTTTTCGGGCGAAACATCGCCAATTGACTCGCTTGAAGTGGTCTTGGGCTTGGATTCAGGCTTGCCGCCGGTGTGGCTCGATTTGGCACCGGTCACGCGAGCGAGGGCGATGATGCCTTCGATCAAGGCGACGGGGTGTTTTTCGTTGAGCGCCTTTTCCTGCCAGAGTTCGACGGGAAGTTTTTCAATGGCGACGCGAGCGGCGTAGCGCACATGGCGGTCGCTGTGGCTGAGGTAACCCCAAGCGGTGCTGAGTGCCTTCTCGGCCTCAATCTTGCCGGTGTGGTAGCTTTCGAGTGCGGCACGCATGCTGAACTCCTCATCCAGCGGCAACGCTTTGGCAGGCGCGGTGGATTCATCGCCGACATAAGTGACGCGATAGACGCCAGACTGCGTTTTGCGACCGCCGACAGCGAAGTACATCGCGCCGTCCTGCGGATGGATGACGACATCGGTGAGCGGCAGCGGCTTGCCGAAGACGAATTCTTCCTTGGTGGCGATGTAGCTCGCGCCTTTCGGTTCGAGGTGGATGGCCCACATGGTGCCATAGGTCCAGTCGTTGATGTAAATCGCGTGCTGGTATTTGGCGGGAAATTTCGCGCCAGTGCCAGCAACAACTCCAGTGGGGCTGCCGGGGCCGATGTCGAGCGTGGTGGGCAGCGAGTCGGCGTAATAATTGGGCCATTTGCCCGCGCCGCTGCGCCAGCCGTAGTCGGCACCGCTGACGCAGTGATTCACCCGCGTGGGGCGATACCACGGGCTGCCGATGTCCCACTCCATGTCGGCGTCATAGGTGAAGAGTTCGCCCTGATCGTTGAAGCAAATGTCGAACTCATTGCGGAAGCCATAGCAGAAAAGTTCGAGGCTGCCGCCATCGGGATTCATGCTGCAAATGTAACCGCCGGGCGCGAGGATGCCGCGTGCGTGGCCGTTCGCATCCCAGAGACGCGGCAGGATGTGATCTTCGTTCCAGATTTTGGCCGGGCGGCTGTCTTCGATGCCTGCGGGCAGCTTGGTGTGGTTGCCGCAGTTGAAGAAGATGCGTTTCCCATCGGGGCTGACGACCATGCTGTGCAGACCGTGCTCACCACCGCCAGCCATGCTGTGGAGTTTGGTGGTCTTGTCGTATTGGTCGTCGCCATTCGTGTCTTGCAGACGGTAAACGCCGTTATTTTTGCCGTCTTCGTTCACCATGACGTAGAGGCTGTCGAACGCGGCGAGCAGGCCGTGCGCTTTGCCCATTGCGACAGCGAGTTTTTCTGGTTTCAGCGGATTCGTGTCCACGCTCATGCGGTAGATGCTGCCGTATTGGTCGCAGGCGATGAGACGGCCCTTCGGATCGACCGTGAGGGCCACCCAAGAGCCTTCCTGGTCCTTGGGCACGTTGTAGAGCTTCTCGACCTTGAAGCCCTTCGGCACGGTGATCTCGGAGGCAGCGACGCTTTCCGCCGGACCGTCATTTTTTCTGCCGCCACCGGCTTTCCCATCCAGCGCGAGTCCCCAGGGGCCTTTGCCATAGTCGTTGATGACCAATGCTGGCTGCCAAGCCTCCGTCCCCGCTTTGGTGGCCTCCCATTTACCGTTGGTTTCGATGACAATGTCTTCCCGCCCCGCAGGCAGCTTGAGCGTCAGCCGGGCCACCAGTGCCGCCACGCCGCCTTTGTTGCGGCCATGCACGATGATCTCGTTGGTTTCGCCGCGCTTGATCTCCTTGCTAACATCGACCTTCGTCGGCTCCTGCCAGTCGGGATTCGTGAGGACCTTTTTGCCGTTTAAGATGGCGTCCGCACCATTGTCACACGTCAGCTCCAGCGTGGCCAAGTGGACGTTCTGCGGCACTTCAAAGCGATGCCGGAAAGTGACCTGCGGGTCTTTGTTGCCGTCTTTTGACAACCATATCCACTGCGGAGCGGCGGAGGCGACGTGGCAGAACAGGGCGAGAGCGAGCGAGACAAAGATGCGAGGCGACATGATGAGCGAAGAGTACGCCGCATGTGCCCCAACGTTGTACTGAAATCCTCAATCTTTTACCGCCTAAAACCGCCTCATGCCTCTGAGGCATTCAGTTGTTGAACAGACTCGTTCAACTGCTGCACAGCACCGTCCAAGCGCTGCACAGCACTGTCCAAGCGCTGCACCGTGTCTTCCAATTTCTGCACTGAGCCGTTCAAGTGCTGGACCGAAAGAGTCGCCACCTTGGATTTCAACTCCTTGCTGGGTTTGAACCGTACCACGCAGCGATCAGGAATCATGACCTCAGAATTTGGCTGTTTGGGGTTACGGCCAATTTTACCTTTCGCCACGCGTAAATCAAAGGTGCCAAAAGTACGCAGGGTGATCTCGTTGCCTTCAGCTAAATGCTTTGAAACCAACTCCATAAACGCCTCCACCAAGAGGAGTGTATCGGCATGCTTGATGCCAACTGTGTCGCTGATCTCGGCAACAAGTTCCTTTTTGGTGATCGTGGTCATAATTTTTCGATTAGCGGGACGTTTAGCTTGGCGCAACATAATTCCGCGAAGAATTATTTCTGACACCTATACAACTCTAAGATTATTCATTCAAATGATCGGGAATTTTACCCGGCTAAAAGCTCGGACGTGGTGCGAAAATGCGATTTCGTCAAGAGCCGAAGAATCCCATTCCCATGTTGGGATACCAAATCTGCCGCTGTTTGTTTCACCTTTGTTGAAACTCCTTTGGGGATTTCGACGCCGTAGCGCACACTTTGCGATTTCAACCAACTCAAGAAGCCCTCCCGCGCCAGAATGGACGCTGCCGCCACCGCTGGATCACTTTCTGCTTTGGTGCGCTGCACGAGCTCGATGCCGCGTCCGCGCTCCTGCAAGGCGCGCTGGAGCACGGCAGGATTGGCGAACTGGTCGGAAATGGCACGCGGACAGCCAGGAACACGTTCCAGTAAGTTTTCGATGATTTTGGCATGCCCCCAGGCCAGCAGGCGGTTCAGATTGCCAAATTTTGCATACAATTCGTTGTAGCGTTCTGGATGGATCGAAATCACCTCCCACACGAGTCCGCGCGTGGCGCGAATCTCGGCGGCCAGTTTGAAAATACGCTCGTCACTGCCGATGCGCTTGCTGTCCACGGCACCGATGTCCCGCAGGCGGCGGACCACTTCAGCATCGACATAAACACCAGCGATCACCAGCGGCCCGAAAAAGTCGCCTTTGCCGCTTTCATCCACGCCGATGTGCGGCTGAAACATCTCGGGGTGATGTACCTCCTCGTAGCCGAGTTTAGCCTCGCCCAGCACTTCGGGTTCGAGGAGGTTCGTGATGAAATCCTCGGTCCCCTTCCCCTGCACGAGCACTTTCGGACCCTTTTCATACACCAGCACGTTCACCTTTGATTTGCTAGCAGCGTAGAGGCAGTACGGCTTCGTCACGAACTCAAAGCCGCGCTCCTCCAACACGGCGCGGAGTTTCGCCGTCTGCGGGACGGTGAGAGCATGCGTGTAGCTGGTCAGGGCGGGCATGGTGGTGACATAAACGACAAAGTTGACGAAAGGCTCATGAAAAATGCCGCCGCCTGTTCATAGATGGCAGCGCATGCCTTTCCGAAACTCCACGCCCGATCCCAACGCGATTGCCGCCGACTTGGTGACCTGGTTCGGACACAACGCGCGTGATTATCCCTGGCGGCGGACGCGTGACCCGTATGCCATTCTCATTGCGGAGGTCATGCTGCAGCAGACGCAAATACCCACGGTGCTGGATCGTGGTTTTTACGCGTGCTGGCTGACGCGCTTTCCTGACTTCCCCTCCCTGGCGGCGGCACAGGAGGAGGAAGTGCTCAAGGCCTGGGAAGGCTTGGGCTACTATCGGCGTGCGCGGAACCTGCACCGGCTGGCCCTGGAGGTGATGGAGCAACACAACGGCGTGTTTCCGCAGGACCCTGCGGCCATTCTTGCGCTGCCGGGCGTCGGCCCCTACACAGCAGGAGCCGTGGCAAGTTTTGCCTTTGGTCTCGCGGAACCGATCGTCGATGGCAACATCGCCCGCGTTTTGTCGCGCATTTACAACGACGCCACGCCAGTCGATTCGACCGCTGGCAGCAAGCTGCTCTGGGAGCGTGCGCGGGAACTGGTGCGAACGACCGACGATCCGCGTTCCCTGAATTCCGCGCTCATGGAGCTGGGGCAGACGCATTGCACACCGACCAAGCCCGCCTGCGAGCTCTGCCCGGTGCGCAGCCACTGCCGTACGACGGACCCCGCATCGCTGCCAGTGAAACATGCGCGCGCCGAGATCACGGCCGTCACCGAGCGCGTCGTCTTTCTGCGCACCTCAGCTGGCGTGCTGCTGGAGCTGGAAACCGGCAAGCGCCGCACCGGCCTCTGGAAACTGCCCGCGCTACCAGCCAGTCACGCTGAAAATCCACCGCCCGTCCTGCTGCGCACGCAATACGGCATCACCCGCTACAAGGTCACGCTCTGGGTGCATGAATCACCGGCACAGCCCACGGCCTGGCCTGACACGCATCGCATCATCCCTTTGGCGGAACTCGAAGCCATCCCCATGCCAGCGCCTTATCGCCGCGCTTTACGCGAGCTGCTTGAGCAGGGCGACTTCGCGCTTCTTGCCTGAATCCGCACTTTGCCATTTACAGCGGCCACTTTTCGGACTGCTATCGCTCATCGTATGAAATTCCGCTTTTACACCGCATGCCTCGCCATCGCTCTCAGCGCCTGCAAACCCGCTTCCAATGAGGCCACCGTTGACATGACGCCGGCCGCACTCCCGAAATCAGGCAAGCCGCAGGTGCTCGTGGCCAATTATCCGCTGCAATATTTCGCCCAGCGCATCGCGGGTGACATGGTCGAAGTGCGCTTCCTCGCCCCCAAAGATGAGGATCCCGCCTTCTGGCAGCCAGACGAGGCCGCCATCGCCGCCTTCCAAGCGGCCGACCTCATTCTCATGAATGGTGCCACCTATGCCAAGTGGGCCGACAAGGTCACCCTGCCCGAAGCCAAGGTCGTGGACACCTCAAAGGCTTTTGCCAACACCTTCATCGTGGTGAACGAGGCCATGACGCACAGCCACGGCCCTGGCGGCGACCACAGCCACAGCGGCACCGCATTCACCACTTGGATCGACTTCAAGCAGGCGTCGTTGCAGGCCAGAGCCGGGCGTGATGCCCTCACGGGATTGGTGCCCGAGTCCAAGGAAACGCTGGAGAAAAACTTCTCCGCACTCAAGGACGACCTCGATGGACTGAACGCACGCATGAGTGCTCTCAGCCGCCGTCTGGTGCAGCATCCGCTCGTCGCCTCGCATCCCGTGTACCAATATCTCGCGCGTCGTTACGGCTTGAACTTGAAATCCGTGCTCTGGGAGCCTGAGACTGTGCCCGATGAGCAGTCCATGAACGATCGCAAGTCCATCCTCTCAGGACATCGCGCCCGCT
>JBDNIB010000853.1:0-5018 GCA_041688535.1 Prosthecobacter sp. | reverse complement strand
TCCACCGGCCACCACTTCGCGGTGAAATCAAACTTGCCACCCGCTCCAATGATCCAGAACGGCACCGGCAGCTTGGTGATCTCCTGCACCTGGCTCATCCAGCGCTTTTCATCGCCGGACAGATGAATGTCCCCCTTGAAGTCCGTCGGCTCGATCTTCACGCCTAGCTTTTCGCCCAAGTCCTGGATGAAGCCATGGATGAAATGATGCGGCGTGCGGTTGCTGCGATGGATCAGTGGGTAGGCGCAGGAAATCTGCTTTAGGTCGGCACAAGCTTCCAAACGAGTGACGTTTGGGTTGTGCTCCCAGATAGCACCGCCGCTGGTTTTGACATCGGTGTGAAAGCTGCCTGGGTGGCTTGTATGCAGGTCGCGCAAGGCGGCGGTCAGCATGACCACATCTCCGGGAGAAAGAGAATTCAACAATCGAATGTGTCGAGTCATTCTCATTAGCAATTCATGAGCCGGGGCGGGCAGATGTGTGCGAGTAAGAAAATTCGCTCATTTTGGCGTCTTGCCACCTGAATTCCACTGTGACTGGAAGCGGCCCAAGCGAATTGATACTGGCGTAATTAGTCCGCTTCCCGGTTTCTCCAGTTCACAGGGTAGATTCTGTCCTGCCTTAGCGGCAACATGCTCTGCAATGTTATCAATATTCAGATTTGCCGCAGGAATTCCGTCGAAAGATGCGAGCTTGTCCCCTTTGCGAAGACCTGCAAGGTCAGCGCCCCCCCCTTTGCGTACACCCCAGACCACGGGACCAGTACCCTCAAACTCAAAGTTCGCCCCCAGCATAGCCTGCCAATCGACGGGTTCGGAAGGACTCTGTCGAACCTCATATGTCAGCTCCATATGCTTCGTGGACAGCTCCACATTGAATGCTCGCAGCCATTGCAAGCCTATCTCGCCCATTTCCCCGCCTTCATCGACGTTCACTCCGCCGAGATTTCGTCCCATCAACAAACCTTTCACAAACCAGCCAGTTCGTTCATGAGACAGTCCGGTGGGAGCCGCCGATCCGGCGTCGTCAATGGCAGCCAGTTCGATTACTTTTTTCTCAACGAGTTTTTGGAACAGGGTTGATGGTAATGACAGCGTGCCATTGCTTCCGGTGGCGATGGCAAACTCTATTTTCTCACCCTCCACCTCAACCTGTACACAGGGATTGTCCTCGACCCAGTGCAAAGGCAGCGATTCGCGAAATCGCGGGGACTTGTTGTCTGCCACATACACCGTCAGCTTGTCGAAATCCAGGCCGACAACACAATCCCCCAAGCTCCTGAGGCCGATAATGCCAGTGAACTTGATGCCGCTGAACTGACGCAGCACGGAGAGATTGTCCTCAACAACCCAGGCATCCGGGATCGGATGACCACCGACTTTCCAACCAGACACTCTCCAGGCCATTGTGTTACGAATAACGCCACCTCCGTCATTGAGCCTCGCGTTGGTTCTCTGGCCGCCTGGCATGTCCGCAACTCGGGGATCAAGACGCACGCCGGGATCGCAAGAGTCGAAAAGGAAGACACGTATTTTTTTTGCAGCATCAATCGTTTCCAACAAGGCAACGCCGTCTTGAACGGGCAGCCGACCGGCATTTTGCTGACCGACAGCAAACGCGGTCATGAATGCAATAGCACCGCATGCAACGAAGCGCAGGTGCATGGCCCATCTCGTCTTTAAGCGCAAAGGATTATTCATTGATTGCGTACCCCGATTCTTAGTTTGAGTCTTGCTTTTCCGCCTTTCAACTCAAGCGCTGCACTTCCGCTCCATCCTGCCCCTTGTCCTTGACTGGTCGCCCGTATGTCAATGCCCTCAAGACCAAAGAACACGTCGTTGTTGTCACGCCCCTCAAAACCAAAGCCTCCAGTCCAATTCATTTGATAATTGCCCGGGAACTCCTCAGAGAACACGTTTTCAAAAGAGCCTACAAGCGAGGTTTGAACAGTGGTGGTCTGAACAAACGGTATCTCGAAGCTTCCTGCGGCGACCAATCGTTTGATTGAAATGTTTTCGAGGTCATTGATCGTCGCATTTAGGTCTGCCTTGAACAAAGCGTCCTGGACCATGATCGAATCGCTAACACCGAACTGAATTTCCGAAGGTGCGTTTGTGTTGTTGAAAGCAATGGTTGCCGCTGTTTGATAAAAAGGCTGGCTGAAGTTGGCCCGGAATTGTGGATTAAACTCGGCCAGATCCCTGGATTGTTCGAGCGAGCCACGAATGGTCGCCATCGCCTCTATTCCAATGGTGGAGGTGCCGATCACACTCCCCTGAGCATCTTTAAACGTGGCGTTAAACGTGGCACCGGCCTTGCCATATTTGGTGTTGATGCCCCATGCTGCGGCCTTGATGGAGACGGAGCTTGGATCCTTCATTTCAGCGGTGAGTTCGAGAGGCGAATCATCATTCGACTCTGCCGCAGCTGCAAATCCCTCAGACTCAATCAATGACTGGAACTGCACATGCACGACGGGCGTGCCTGTTTCATTTACAATTCCAACCTCACTCCAATCAAAGTCTGAAGCGTGGGGATTCAACAGTTCCACAAGTGAAGTCGTAAAGTAGATTCGTCCTGACTCGCTGCTACTGCTTTCGCTGCTGCTGGAATCGTCGTGAGAAGTCTCTGAAGATGATGAGGAACTGGATCTTTGCTCCGAAGACGACGATATGCTGGACGACATTTCACTGCTTTGCTCGCTGCTTTGTTCACTGCTGCCGCTGGGTAGGCACTGGTAGCGCTCTTGCAGGTAGCTCTCCACCTGCTGGCGTTCGCCTTCTCCCAACGCGCGGTTGTAGAACAGCACCTCCGCCACCCGGCCCGCAAAGCCTCCTGAACCCGTGCCGCCAATCAGCTTCGGCAGCCAGACCGTGTAGGCGGGCGTGTTGTAGTCCTGCGCCACCAACTGGCCCAGCCAGTAGATCCGCGCCTGCTTGTTCTCATAGATCACTGTCAGCGGGCACAAGCAGCCCTGAATCTGCGCGGAGAGCCGCGTGGCACCGCTGCCACCCGGTTCGGATAGCGTCACCTGCCCGATGCTGGCAGCCACCGCCGCCACCGCACCGCTCTGGCTGCTGTCCGGCCCGAATAGGCTGCCCGGCTCCCACAGCAAGTCCAAACAGGCCGCCACCACCAGCGTGAAGCTGTTGGCCCCCAGTTCGCCGCCGGACTCCAGTAGCAGCCCTTCGGCCCCAGTGAACACCACCGCTGGCTGGCCCCCCATACTGGCCGCCTGCCACCCCGGCGCGGCATAGGTCGCCCACACCGCGTCCGGCAGACAGCCGTCCGCCCCGCCCCAGTTCGTCACCTGATTGTTCCCATTCACGTTCACGTTCAAATCCGCACGCTGCCAGGCCACCAGCCCGTCCGTCACCGGCACTGGGTCCGGTGGCAGCACCGGGCTACAGGAGGATGGCTCCGCGCTCGACTGCATGGAACTCTGCTCACTGCTCTGTTCGGAACTCTGCCAACTCGACTGCTGTGAACTCCCTTCGCTACTCTGCTCGGAGCTTTGCCAGCTCGACTGCTCCGAGGACCACGACGACTGCTCACTCGACGCACTGCTGGAAGAACTCAGGCAGCCGTAGCGGTTCTGCACATACTGCTCCACCAGCTCGCGCTCATAATCCGACAGCGCCCGGTTGTAAAAGATCAGCTCCGCCACTGCGCCCACAAAGCCCGCGTTCGGATCGTTGCCGATCCAGCCACCCAGGTTATGCGGCATGAAAATGTCATACCAGGGTGTCGCGCTGTCCTGCGCCACCAGCGCGCCGCTCACATACAGCGCCGCCTGCTTGTTCTCATACCGCAGCACCAGCGGACACAAGCAGCCCGCCATCCATGCCTCCAAACGCGGGCCACTGCTTTGCTCAAATTCATACAACGCCACGCTTTGCGTACCCGCCGACACCGCCGCATGCGCACCGCCGCTGCCATCATCGGAAAGTAGCAACCGCTGTCCAGACACCCCGCTGCCATTCCATACCCGCTCCGCCTCAGGCCGGGCCACCACGAAAAGGGTGAAGTCATTAACTCCCAGCGCACCAGCCTCCAGGCTCAACTGCTGTGCCTGCCCCTCGGCAAACTGCAAACCATCGTAGGCACCAAACAAATTGCCAACAATCTGCGGCCCCAGAGTGCCCGCACGCGCCATGTTGGGCAGACAGTGGCACACCGCCCCCCAGTCGCTCACCCCATCCACATCCTGGCTCACGTTCAAATCCGAACGCTGCCACGCCACCAGCCCCGCCGTCACCGGCACCGGGTCCGTTTGATCCAGCGTGGTGGCTCCTTCCGCCTGGCGCAGGTAGTGCTGCCAGTTGCCGATGCTGTCGTAATCGAAGGCTTCCCGTTGCGCAGGCACGCCCGCAATGGCGCTGCGGTTGATGTTGAGATTGCCCAACGATGAGTCCTTTACCTGCCCCAGGCCGTCGTAGCCGTAAAAGCGGTCTTGTTGGGTATCCGCCGGTGCGGCGAGATCCTGCCGCCACAGGCGGCGATCCATGCGGTCGTAGCCGTACTGGATGCGATCCACCGATTGCACCGATTCCGCAGAAAGGATTTTGATCCAGCGCATGTCCACGGTGCGGCCGAAGCGGTCGTAGCCGGAGTAAGGATCGCCACCGTCCCCCGCCGGTTCCCCGCTGGCGTGACGGTAGCTCAGGGCGAGGCCGGGCTGTGGCATCACCAGCTCCACCAAACGTCCCGCGCCCATCCAGGTGAACTCACCCAGAGCGCTGCCCTCGCCATCCAAGCTCACGCCCGCCAGTCGGCTGAGACGGTCATCGGCGGAACTGGCGGCTCCATAACTCATGGTAACGAGCTTGCCACAGGGATAGGTGAGGCTCAAGCGCCGCGTCGTGTTCGCCGTGCCATCGGCATAAGTGTAGCCGACCTTCGGCGTGCTGCCGTCCACCGCGCCGCTGTGGCTCTGCGCGTCCTCCGCCAGTTGGTTGAAGACATTGTAGCTTCTCACCACCTCGTTGAGCAACGTGCCGCTGCCCACCGTGGCGTTG
>JBDNIB010000852.1:0-2688 GCA_041688535.1 Prosthecobacter sp. | reverse complement strand
TGAAGGGGCGGTTGCTGGGGGACATGACGACTTCATCGACGGGCAGGCCGAGACTCCAGCCGACGGTGCTCAGGAAGTCCTGGATGCTGACTTGTTTGTCGGCCACGGCATGGCCTTCCTTGTCGCTGGAGCCATAGACGAACCCGCCTTTGATCCCGCCACCGGCAAGGAGGGTGGAGAACACCTTGGGGTGATGGTCGCGCCCGCCATTGCCGTTGATCTTGGGGCCACGGCCGAATTCGGAGCAGAGCACGATGAGCGTGCTTTCCAGCAGACCGCGTTCCTGGAGGTCTGCCAACAGGGCGGACAGCGCCACGTCGAGTTCTGCGCCATGATCGCCGAGTTCCTCTTCAATGTTGTTGTGCATGTCCCAGCCGCCTTTGGCGACTTCGATGTAGCGAATGCCCTTTTCCACGAGACGGCGGGCGAGCAGGCAGCCCTGGCCGAATTTATTGCGCCCGTATTTTTCCTTCAGGGCATCTGGCTCGTCAGCGAGCTGAAATGCCTCCAAATCGGTGCTGGACATGATGCTGACGGTTTTGTCGTAGAACTGCGTGTAGCTCTTCACTTCGGCCGTCTGGAAACGCTCGCGGAAGCCTGCGTCGAGCTGGTCGAGCAGCACGAGGCGTTTGATGAGACTTTCGGGGCTGGCGTCGCTCTGGGCGTATTGCAGGCCGGCGTCAGGATCTAGAATAGGCAAGGGGGCGAAGCTGGAGGGGAAGAATCCATTGCCATTTTGCGGCTGGCGATTGATGCAGACACTGGAGGGCAGCGTCTTGTGGCTGAGTCCTTTGAAATGCTGCGCCCAGGCACCGATGTTCGGGTGTTTGATAGTGCCGCGTTGCTCGTAGCCGCTGCGGATGATGTATTGTCCGGCGGCATGCACCCCGGTCTTGGAACTCATGCTGCGAATGATGCCGACCTTGTCCGCCTGCTTGGCGAGATTTTCCATGGTGCCGCCGAGCTGAAGGCCCGCCTTTGTGCTGATCGGCTTGAATGGTCCCTGTGTGGCCCCCTCTTTCGGATCAAGTGTGTCGATGTGGGTCATGCCACCAATCATTTGCAGAAAGATGACGTTCTTCGCCTTGCCGAAACCCGGTCCGCTGGCGGGGACTGGTTTTGCCGCCTCGGTAGCCGCGAACAGTCCGCCGGAGCCGTGCAGCACGGTGACGCCGAGAGTGGCCTGGGCCCAGCGCTCGCAGAAGGAACGGCGGGAGATCGAATCGAGTTGGTTCTGGAGTTTCATGGCGGTGCTGATTGAAGGTTGGATTATTCCACAAAAACAAACTCGCGGGTGTTGAACAGCACCCAGGTCAGATCGCGCATACCGAGGCCGTTGCCGAGGGCGGCGACGGCATTGCCCAGCTCGTCGGCGCGGGGCTTGCGGCTGAAGAAGCTGAGATAGAGGCTTTCGACCTGCTGCTCGGTGGTTTTTTGCGCGGCGGCGGTTTTGACCACGAGCGAGTCGTCCTGGCCGATGACGCGCTGCGCCTCGCCGTTCATGAGCATCATTACCTGCGGGATGCTGCCTTCCTCCGTGCTGCTGTCGGCGATCTGGCGGTCGCTCTGGCCGAACATGCGGAGGAAATGCTGGTCACGCTCCGGCTGTGGGAGTTCGGAAGCGCGGGCGAGCACCAAGCCGTTGCGCATGGGCGGGCTGACGGTGAGGTCTTCCTCTTCAGCCGCGGTCTGCATCTGCATGCGCTTCTTTTTGGCGTTGTTCTTCGGGTTGCCGCCTTTGCCGCCGTACTGGCGCATGCCGGTGATGGCATTTTCGAGCTGGGTTTTGATGGTGTCAGGTGTGGCATCCTTGCCGAAATCAACGTTCATGGTCTTGGCGTATTCGGTGCCGCGGTGGGATTTGAATTTATCCACATCCGCGCCGACGACCAAGGTGGCGCAGGAGTCCCAGGCTTGTTCGGCGGTCATGCGGCGAAGGATCGGGCCGGGGAACAGGTAGGGCGTGTTGTCAGACAGCTCATAGCTGGTGGCCTCGCGCTGATAGGTCTGCGTGTTGTACAGCAGGCGCATGAACTGCCGAAGGTCGAATTTTACCCGCACCATTTCAGCGGCCAGATGCCGCAGCAGCGCGGGATTGACCGAGGCTTCCGGATCATCCAAGTCGGTGACGGGTTCCTTAACGCCGACGCCAAAGGCACGTTTCCACAGACGGTTGGCGATGGTCATGGCAAAGCGCGGATTGTCGGGAGAGGTCATCCACTTGGCGAACTGCTCGCGCAGATCATCCTGGTTCTTGGTTTGCACGCCCTGATAGGCTTTTTTGGACTTGTCGTCGCTCCAAGTGATCAGCTTCGGGGCCACATGGTCGCCAGGTTTGGCATCCGTGTATTTGTAATCGTCCGGCAGCTTCAAATCATTCTCGCCGGTGTCCTCCACGGCCATGCCGTTCACCCGCACGACGTTTTTCGCCTGCTGCTGGAGGCGTCTGTCGTCCAGGGAGGCCACCGCCTTGCGCATCATCGCCGCTGATTCGCTTTTGCCCGAGCGTTTGGCTCCATAGGTCTCAGTGGCCCCGAAAAAGGAGGCCATCTCAAAGAACTGGCGCTGGGTCCAGTCGGCGAAGGGGTGGTCATGGCACTGGGCGCAGGAGACGTTCGCGCCGATGAAGGTGCTGAGCGTGAGGCTGAGATTGTCCAGGCGCATGCCCGCGTCACGCAGCAGGTAGCC
>JBDNIB010000851.1:0-10797 GCA_041688535.1 Prosthecobacter sp. | reverse complement strand
TTTGCCTGAGCGTGTTCCTGCTCGCAGTGGCTATGCTGTGGACCCATGCCGCACCCATGTCATGAAACCGACCCTGCCGCCGATTGACCCCACGAAGCACACGGTCGTGCTGCCCGAGCCGGAATTGCCCGCGCCTGCCGCCCACAACATCGTGCGCGTGTTTGCCTGCCTGCTGGCGCTGCCACTACTGTTTGAGATCGCGGCATGTTTCACCACTGCTAAAACCAACTTGGCCGCCGCCACAGTGCGCAGCGGCATGCAGTGGCTGCTGACGCATGCCCTGAACGAAGGCAATGACGCGGTGTTTCTCGGCCGCAGCGGCTGGGTGTTCGACCAGCGTGAAATCGACCGAGTGGTTCACGGCCGACGTGACAACAATGAAACGCAAGCCGGTTTGATCAAACTGGCCGCACAATTGCAGGCGCAGGAAACACCGCTGCTGGTGATCACACTCCCTGGCCGGGTGGGGCTTTATCCCGAGCAGATCCGGCCTGGTCGCTATGTCGGCGCAGTGCGGGTGGAAGGCGAAACGGCGGCGCTCGCGGCACTGAAGGCCGCAGGCATTGACGTGCTGGACATGACCGAGGCACTCTGGGAATTCCGCGAGCGGCAGCCGGTGTACTTCTCGCAGGACAGCCACTGGACGCCTGAAGCGATGAAGGCCGTCGCCCTGGTGGTGAACAAGCATGTGCGTGAGAAATTCCTGCGCCTGGCCAGCACCGAAACGCCGATCATCAACGCCACGATCCTCGAACATGCCGATGCGGGCGATCTGGCGCGGCAGCTCGACCCGCAGCATGCGGCGAACCTACTCGGCGAGGAGGTGGCGGACCTGATTTCGATTCGTGATCTCGAACCGGACGCGAGGTCAGCCATCGTGCTGCATGGCGGCGAACAGATGCGGGTGTTCGATGATGCCGCGCTGAGCTTTGGCGGCGGCGGCAAAAATCCGCATGCTGGCTTTGCCACGCAGTTGGGCACGCTTCTGGGTCGATCGCTAGACGCACGCGGCATGCCGCAGGCGGGTGAATCCTACGAAGACAAAAAACTCGTCATCTGCCTGCTGCCGCTGACGGAATTGGTGCCTTGAGCCTCCCCTTATGCCGCGCCTGCTTCTCCATTTCTTTTTCGGCGGTGTGTTTGTCTATGCGGGCCTGTTGAAAGTGGCGGACCCGATGTCCTTCCTCGACGATGTGCGTAGTTTTGACCTGCTGCGCGATCCCTGGGCCGCATGGCTGGCGATGGGGCTGCCATGGCTGGAAATTTTGGCCGGACTCGCGGTCATGAGCGGCGTGCTGCGCTCCGGCGGCATGCTGATTCTGAATGCGTCACTGCTGATTTTCCTCGGGGCGATCATCCTCTCCTGGTGGCGTGGGATCGACATCCGCTGCGGCTGTTTCGGCCATCAGGAGGCGTCATCAAGCTACCGTGATCTCATTTTGCGCGATCTGCTGCTGCTGGCGGTGGGCAGCGTGCTGGTGTGGTATGGAAAACCGAAAACCAAAGCATGAGCGCTGAAATCAAATACCACTTCGCCTCCGACAACACCTCCGGCATCTGTCCTGAAGCATGGCAGGCGCTGGGAGAGGCCAATGAAGGCTATCAACCAAGTTACGGGGCCGATTCGACCACTGCCGAGGCCTGCGAGACGTTCCGGCGCTTTTTTGAGACCGACTGCGATGTGTATTTTGTCTTCAACGGCACGGCAGCGAACTCGCTCTCACTCGCGACTTTGTGCCAGAGCTACCACAGCATCATCACGGCGCAGGAGGCGCATGTGGAGACGGATGAATGCGGTGCGCCGGAGTTCTTCAGCCACGGCTCGAAAATCCTGCTCGCCCGCAGTCCGCTGGGCAAACTGGACCCGGCGGATGTCGAACGCATCGCCACCAGTCGCAGCGATGTGCATTTCCCAAAACCACGCGCCCTGAGCATCAGCCAGAGCACGGAGCTGGGCACGGTGTATCGGCCCGGCGAGATCAAAGGACTCGGCGCACTGGCGAAACAACACGGACTGGCGATTCACATGGATGGCGCACGGTTTTTTAACGCGCTGGCCGGGTTGAACTGCGCTCCTGCCGACATCACCTGGCGTGCCGGCGTGGACGTGCTGTGCTGCGGTGGCACAAAGCTCGGCATGGCCGTCACGGAGGCCGTGGTGTTCTTCAACAAGGAGCTGTCCCAGGAGTTTGCCTACCGCTGCAAGCAGGCGGGCCAGCTCTGCTCGAAGATGCGTTTCATCTCCGCGCAATGGCTGCGCATTTTGAGCGATGAAACCTGGCGCAGGCATGCGCAAAACGGCAACACGCTGGCGAAACGTCTGTCGGACGCGCTGGGCCATCTGCCTGGCGTACAGATTTTGTATCCGGTGGATGCGAACGCCGTTTTTGCCAAGCTGCCAGACAAAATGAAGGACGGCCTCAAAGAACGCGGCTGGGTGTTTTACAGCTTCATCGGCGGCGGCTCGCGCCTGATGTGCTCCTGGCGCACAACGGCGGCGGATGTGGATGCATTTGTCGCCGATGCGACAGCGTTTGCGTGAGCAAAGTCACACGCCCGCAGCCGCATTTGCGGCTTCAGCAGCAACACTGGAAAGCCGCTTGAAATGCACCTGCAGCACGCGGCGCTGGTCCGCCTTCGTGGTGGTGACTTCGTAGTCTTCGATGATCACTTTTTCGCCGACTTTGGGCAGGTGGCCGAGCAGATGGGTGACGTAGCCGCCGATGGTGCTGACATCGTCGCTTTCGAGGTCGATGTCGGTCTGGTCGGCGAGTTCGTATAAGTTATAGGTGCCCTCGACGGTGAATTCGTTTTCGTTGATGCGACGGTATTCGCTGACCTCATGGTCAAACTCGTCCTGGATATCGCCCACGATCTCCTCCAGCACGTTGTCGAGCGTGACGACGCCCACGGCACCGCCGAACTCATCCACGGCGAGGGCGACGTGGACGTGCTTGTCGAGGAAGAAGCGCAGCAGCTTGTCGATGGGCATCATCTCCGGCACCATGTGCAGCTCGCGTTTGATCTTGCGCAGGTCGGGCTGCGGTTTGCCGATGAGGCCGAGCAGATCCTTGATATGAATGATGCCGACGGCGTGGTCGAGGTGGCCTTCGACGAGCGGGTAGCGCGTGTGCTTGGTGTCGATGGCGACCTTGAGATTCGTCTCAAAGGTCTCGTCGGCGTCGAGCGAGATGATCTGGTTGCGTGGCGTCATGACATCACGCACACAGCGGTCGTTGAGGGCGAGGGCGTTGAGGAGGATGTCCTTTTCGGTTTCCGTCACCTCCTTGGATTTTTGGCTTTCGGCCACGATGTGTCGCAGCTCCTCTTCGGAGTGGGCGATCTCATGCTCGGATACGGAGGTGATGCCGAACAGCCTGAGTACGAGGTTCGTGCTGGTGCTGAGAATCCAGATGGCCGGCTTCAACACCACATAAAACAGGTGCAGCGGACGGGCGATGAGCAGCGAGGTGGTGAGCGACTTGCGGATGGCGAGCACCTTCGGCGTCTGCTCGCCCAGCACGACGTGCAAGTAGGTGACAATGGCGTAGGCGACGCCGATGGAGGTCCAACGGACGACGGTCTCGCTGACGATACCGACTTTGAACAACAGCGGCTGAACCACGACGGCCACAAACGGCTCGCCGAAAATGCCCAGCGCGATGCTGGTGAGGGTGATGCCGAGCTGACCAGCCGAGAGGTAGGCGTCGAGATTACGCGTGACGTTCTGGGCAAACGCCGCACCACGCACGCCGTCGTCGATGGCGGCGGTGAGCTGGCTGTCGCGCACTTTGACGATGGCGAACTCGGCGGCGACGAAGAAGGCGTTCAGCAGGACGATGCCCATCACGATGGCCGAATGCCAAAAGAGCTCGCTGGCCGTGAACTGCCACTCACGCACGAGTTCGGCGGAGGCATTGGCAAGCAGGAGAGTCATGGGCAGGGTCAAGGCAGGAACGGTCAGAGCTTCTCGTAGTTCCCATCACAGCGCTTCTCTAAGATCGTGAAACCGGCAGCCTTGGCGTCGGAGACGGAGAGCTGCTTGGTGATCTTGGGCGTACTGAAACCAGAAATGAGCTTTTTGACCGGTTGCTTACACAGCGGGCAGGCTTCCAGCGCAGGCCGACTGATGGGCCGACGCAGATCAAAGCCCTTGCGGCAGGCGGGGCAGCCTTTGCCGGGGTCTTCAGCGATATAGGAGTAGGTCGGCATCAGGGAATGAATGCTCCGCCTCTCCATGCAGCCAGAGTTGAAGCACTCTGGCCGCAAGTTCGGTCAGAAATGCTACCAACTGGACTTCGTCACCCCTGGGATCAGGCCCTGGGACGCGAGTTCGCGGAAAGTCATACGGGACATCTGGAAGCGGCGGATGAACGCGCGACGACGACCGGTGACACGGCAGCGGTTGACGAGACGCGTCGGGCTTGCATCACGCGGAAGCATGGTCAGGCCGACATAGTCGCCTTTAGCCTTGAGTTCAGCACGCAGCGCAGCGTACTTTTCGACGGTTTTACGTTTGCGCTTGTCGCGCTCGAGCCAGCATGTTTTAGCCATAGGGGCGCGCATTTTGGCCTGTGGTCTTGTTTTCGCAAGAAGAAATTTCGCTGGCGGCCATGAACTTTCACGCTAAATCCCCGGCTACTATGGTCATCTTTTATGGAATGTGCATTGCAGCCGGGTTTCTTCTTTGCGGAGTGGTGGTGTTTACCTACCTCGTGAAGGGCTGATCCCGGCGTCTAGTTTAGCTGTACAGGAAAGTCGTCAGCGGACTGGTGGCTGAGGCATCATCTGTGCCTTCGCTCAAGCCGATCTCATAGGCGCTGCGTCCAGCCTCCACGGCCAGTTTGAAGGCCCACCCCATGCGCACGGGGTCAGATGCCACGGCGATGGCGGTGTTTACCAGCACCGCGTCCGCACCCATCTCAAAAGCCTCCGCCGCGTGGCTCGGCGCACCGATGCCCGCGTCCACCACGACTGGCACGGTGGCCTGGGTGATGATGATCTCGATCTGCCGCCGCGTCGTGATGCCCTGATGCGAGCCGATGGGTGAACCCAGTGGCATCACTGTAGCGGTGCCAACGTCCTGCAGGCGACGGGCCAGCACGGGGTCGGCATTGATATAGGGCAGCACGATGAAACCCTCTTTCACCAGGATTTCGGCCGCTTTGAGCGTCTCAATCGGGACTGGCAGCAGGTAGCGTGGGTCAGGATGGATTTCGAGTTTCACCCAGTTCGGCAGCCCGGCGGCCACCGCGAGCCGGGCGAGGCGCACGGCTTCCTCCGCGTTCATCGCGCCGCTGGTGTTCGGCAGCAGCAGCACGTTTTTGGGGATGAAATCGAGGATATTAGCAAAAGGGACGCCTTTGCCGGTCTAATCCGCACGCCGCAGCGCCACGGTCACGATTTCCGTCTCTGAAGCGATGATAGCCTCCCGCATCAGCTCCCCGCTGGCGAATTTGCCTGTCCCTAGCATGAGGCGGGAGTTGAATTGACGATTGGCGATGGTGAGAGGCTGGTTGGGCATGCTCTATTTAGTTTGGGAAACGATTTTTGATCTGCTGGGCGATGTCCTGTGGATCACGGCGATGATCTTGAACAGCGCGCACCAGCACCACTGAATTCTCCACGACCTCGTAGTAAACGACAAAGTATGGAAACCTGCCACGCGAGATCACCTGCCGGTAAACGCCCCGGCTCTGGGGATGAATGCCAGCGAGCGTTTCAAGCCGACCCAAACACTCGATCAGGAAGGCTTCGACTTCAGCCCCCAGTCCAGGCTCCTGCTCATCATAAAAGTCGGCCGCCGCCGCAATGTCCGCCTCGGCGGCCAGATCGACAGTGACTCTCATGGTCTGGCTGCCCTGCGTGCCCGGAGACGGCTGGCAACTTCCTCCAGTGGGATGGCACTGCTTTCGCCACGCTCCAGAGCGGCCTTGCGCTGATCGAGCAGCTCCCAAGGCCACGCGATGGCATCCTCAGCCCCGTTGCCTCCCTCGATACGGAGAATTTCATCCAGCAACAGCCGGTCCTGCCGGGAAAGCTCGTCGATGCGACCTTTGATCTCGGCGACCGGGGCTGGAAGCGTGGCTGTCATGCGGTGGAGGGTAGGCTCAGGATCACGCAAATCAACTCAGCATCAGCCGCTGCAGCAGTTCGTGCGCCGGCGTCTGGAGGCCGATGTAGAAATCGCCGAACTCGCCGTACTGTGTGGTCACTTCGTCAAAGCGCATCTCATAGACGATGTTCTTGATCTGAACCAGGTCGTGCGCAAACAGCGTCACACCCCATTCATGGCTGTCTAGGCCGGTGGAGCCGCTGATGAGCTGGCGCACCTTCCCCGCATACTTGCGGCCCGTCTTGGCGTGACCGCCCATTAGCTCGCGGCGTTTGGCAAAGTCGTTCGCGTACCAGTTCGCGCCCACGCTGCGGCGTTTGCTCATGGGATAAAAGCAGAACACCTGCCAGTCGGGCATGTTCGGGTAGAGGCGGTCATTGAAATACTTCGTCATGTGGGTCTTCCACTCTTCCACCCGTTTGTCGAAAGCCTCGGTGCCGGGCGTGAGATTTTCGGCCTTCTCGATCTGCGCCTTGAATTCGTCCTCACTCTGCGAGTACTCGGTCCATTCGGTCATCGAAAGGTAGCTGTAGGCCGGCGTGAGCGTGTCCGCACCGAGGGCGAGGCTGATCTGCTTTTCAAACCGCTGCGAATCGTGCAAATCCGGCGTGAGCAGCATGAAGCCCAGCTCCGTTTTCGGTGACACCATCGCGAAGGCGAGCAACTGCGTGCCGGGATGCTTGCGGATGGCATCAATCGTGCGGTTGAAGTTCTCACGGCGCTCCTGCCGCTCCTCAGGCAGCAGCGCGGCCCAATAACCATGATCAATGGTGTAAAACAGGTGCTGCACGATCCAGCCTTCCTGGGAAATCAGCGGTGTGGATTCAGCAGGGCCGGTGGAGGTGGGGAATGAGGTCGGGATAAGCATGGGATTGGGGATGCGCTTCTCATACGCCGAAAAACTGTCGGCTCAATGGCTGAAACTTGGCGTCTGCAGCGCTGATCCTCACTTCGCCCGCGTCGCAAACGTCCGCGAGTGCTGCTGCGACGGCACCGTGATGGTGTAGTTCTTCGCATCCACGCTGACGGTGCAATGGATGTGCTGCCCGGCGCAGGCGTCGGCCTGGTCACCGTGATTGGCGATCATGGTCTTGTCGGAAGTGTTTTCGTGGTCGTCGCGCACGTTCTCATGCACCTGATACATCGCTTGGATCGTCGGTGTCGATTTGAGTGCATCCATGGCCGATTTGCTGGTGCCTTTGCGCGGGCCGTTGTTCATCACGGAAACGGTGGGCTGGAGGCTCCGGATCAGCACCGGGTTGTTGCTGGAGTCGAGGCCGTGATGGTTCACCTGATACACATCGACCACACCGGCGAGATTGAAGGGCGTGACGAGCTTCTCCTCCACATTCCAGCTCAAATCCCCGCCGTCGAAAAAGCGGAAGCCGCCGAACTCCAGCACCATCACGACGCTATTCGCGTTATCGCTCAGGTCAGGTTCTTTTGGGGGCACACTGCCGGTGAGTTTGTTCTGCGGCTGGTCAGGATAGGGCGGGCTGAATTTCTGGTTCGCGCCGAGACAGCGCAGCGTGAGCTGCGGGCCTTCCGCGCCCTGCTTGAGCGGAATAATATCCCCAGCAGCAATGGTGCTGCGTTTTTCCACCTTCGCATCGCGATACGGGCGGCTCATCAGCGTCCAGCGCATGTCCTGCGCCTTGCCATCCGGGCTGGCCTCCGTGACGCCCTTGTCATGCAACGTGCCGATGGGCATCAGCACCGCCAGTTCGGCCAAGCCACCAAAATGATCAGCGTGGAAATGCGTGATGATGACATGGTCGATGCGCGTGAGCTTCGCCTGCTCCATCGCCACCTTTTGAATGCGCTGCGGATCACGCCCGCCCGGATTGCCCGTGTCAATGAGCACCGACTCACCTTCCGGCGTGACGATCAGGGTCGATCCGCCGCCCTCGGAGTCGATCCAGTAGATGTCGAGAGTCTTGTCACGACCCGAGGCGATGACGGTGATGGCAAACAGGGCGGCGAGGAGCAGTTTCATGGCAGGAGCAGTGCTATACGATGATTGCAGGGGAAATCAGACGGTTTGATTCGCCTTCAACACTCGCAGCATGTTGCCGCCGATGACTTGACGGATCGTGTCATCGCTATGCCCGCGCATGATCATGCCCAGGGTGAACAGCGGCCAGTTGGCCCACGCGACACTCTGCTCCGCCTCGATCGTCGTCCGATAATCGTCCTTTGGCCACAAATGCTCCCAGCGATTCGCCGGTCCGCCGGGGGCCTTCAGCAGCTTCGCCCGTTCCTCTTTGTCGAAACGCGAGGTGTAGGCTACATCACAGCCGATGGCGGCATGCTTGGAGCCGAAGTTTTTGATCACATGATCAAGGTGATCCATCAGCGCGGTGATGTCGCCTTTTCCCCCGAGGAAACGCGGGATGCAACAGATGCCGACGACGCCGTCCGTGTCGCAAATCGCACGCACGGTCTTGTCAGGCTTGCCGCGAAAGTGCTCGTAAACGCCGCCGCAAGTCGTGTGGCTGGCCACCATCGGCTTCGCGCTCGCCTTGGCCGCATCATAGGCGGTGGTCCACCCACTGTGCGCCACATCGACGATGACGCCGATCTTGTTCATCTCCGCCACCGCCGCATGACCGAAATCACTCAAGCCGCCATCATGCGGCTCGCCTGCGCCATCACCGAGCGGGTTCCGGCGGTTGTAGGTCAGGTGCATCATGCGCGTGCCAAGCTCGTGGAAGATGCGCACAAAGCGCAGTTCATCCCGCACGCTCTCCCAGTCCATCATCAGCGGCACACCGTTCGTCGTGAAGCACAGCCCGACGTTCCCCGCCTTCTTCAAGGCCACGATCTCCTCCGCCGTGACCACTTTCGACAGCGCAGGCTTCATCAAATCGGTGGCCTTGGTGAAATGCGCGAGCCGTTAGATCAAGCGCATCGGATCACTGCCTTCCTCCCCCGTGTTTTGGAAGATGCAGGTCACACCGGCGGCATGAAAGGCATCCAGAAACTCCTTCCGCTCGCGCTCATTCGTCGCGTTGCGGTTCATCGACATCGACGCACGTAAATCCGCGATCTCTGCCGCCGCAGCCCCCGCTTTGATCGTTTCATTCATCGCTTCCGCATCAATCGCGCAGCGTGGCGCGAAACCGTAGCTCTCAAACACCACCGAGCCGAAATGCAGCTCCCACGCATGCTCGATCTGCGCCTGCGTGGGTTTCAGCAGGCTGATCGCCACCTCGCGCGGTTTGTCGATCACCGGATTGCCAGTGATCCAAGACTTTTTCGCGTCTTGTGAACGCCCCTGAATGTGAAAGCTGCCCGCGAGAACGGCCAGAGGCATAGATTGGATCAGGCGACGACGAGTGAGCGGTGGATTCATGCTTGAACATCAACGCACCGCACAGAAGCTTTTACCTGCGGGAGTACAAAAACGGCGAGCACTTGTCGATACGACGACCCAGACGCCCCGCAGGAATCCGCGTGCATGGTCCCTATGAGCCAGAGAAAGGCCACCGCTTCAATGCGGCCAAGCTGTGCTCGATCCCTACGCGCGGTCCATCACGGGGGAATTCAAACGGGGCACGGAGTTGTTCGGCTATCCCATGGGCCAGGGAGACGACGCCGATCTGGAACACAACGACCTCGACAGCGCGCCCCACATGCCGCGCTGCGTCATCGTGGATTCCAGCTTCGACTGGGCCGGCGACCAGAGTCCGCGCACGCCGATGGACGCCACCATCTTCTACGAGGTCCACGTCAAAGGCCACACCTTGAACGATCTCGTCAGCTACAACGAGAACAACGGTGAGGACAATCGTGACGACGACAGCCACAACAAATGGAACTGCGGCGCAGAAGGCCCGACGGAAGACGCAGCCATCAACACCCTGCGTCGTCGCCAGTGCCGCAATCTCATGGCCACGCTGTTCCTCTCCCAGGGCGTGCCGATGCTCTGCGGGGGCGATGAATTCGGCCGCACGCAGAACGGCAACAACACCTACTGCCAGGACAACCTCCTCAACTGGTTCCCCTGGAACTCGGCCAATGAGGATCAGAATCTCGCCTCCTTCACCGGGCGCCTCATCGCCTTCCGCCACGAGCATCCCATCTTCCGCCGCCCCAAATTCTTCACCGGTCACAAGGTGCGCGGCCACGAATTCCGCGACCTCCACCGGGTGAACACCCAGGGAGATTTGATGCACGCCCACGACTGGCACGACAGTCACTCACGCGGCTTGGGTGCCGTGCTCAACGGCGCCGCTGGCGACGTACATGACGCCGAAGGCAAGCCCGTCCACGACGACACCTTCATGGTCCTGTTCAACGCCCATCATGAACCGATGAAATTCAAGCTCGCCGGTAAGGCAGGCATGGCCTGGCAGCTCATCCTCGACACGCGTGAAGAGTCCGGCTTTCTCCAGGCTCCAAGCCCGCACGCCGCAGGCACGGAGCTCGAACTGCAGGACCGCTCCCTCTGCGTGCTGCGCCTCAACGGGCGAGCATGAGCCCCAAGGAGTGACGGCATCCTGCCGTCATACCCCTCAAGGAGCGGGACTTGCCAAGTCCCGACCTCCCGAGGCACTTGGCAAGTCCCACTCCTTGCTTAGCGCCGCAACGCGTTGATTAGCTCATCCAGCTTGTCGGCGACCATCTGCACCTCTCCCTGCGTCGGCGGATCGCTCACGGCCATGCCCAGCGTGCTCACC
>JBDNIB010000850.1:0-7245 GCA_041688535.1 Prosthecobacter sp. | reverse complement strand
GGTCATCCATCGCTTCGTTGATGTCCTGGGACTGGGCCGGTGTGAGTTCGATACGGATCATGGGCAATGCCCGTCGGATGATAGCCAAGCCCACCGTTTATCGAGCCTTCTTTTTCACAAAACTTGATGACGGGAAGTATAACGACCCCACGGCCGATCTTGGTGAATGAGGTGTGAACATCCACATCCGTGTCATCCAGGCGGAAATTCAGCTCCACCGTGCCGCCCCCGGCCGCATACAGGGTGAGGTCACGGATATGCGCATTGGCGGCGCTGGATGCGCCGTAAATAACGCGCTCGGAGCCATCCCCAAACGTCACCGTGCCGGAGCTGTTGGTGCCGGCCAGCATGACGTTCCCCCGGCCGTTGTTGTTGTTGGTCCCAGTGCCACCGATGTCGATCCGGCCGATGTTGAGCGCCTGACCGGCCTTGGTGAGGATGAACGCGTTGTTGACGGTGCTGTTGTTGCTGCCGCCCGTGGTGCCGCTCATGCGGAAGCCACTTTGGCTGTTGCTCGCCGTGATGACCGCCGCCGCCGCATCGGTCCAGAAATTGCCGTCTTCCTCATAACGCAGGATGCCCTGCTCCAGCAGGATGTTGCCCGCCGAATCCCACTGCTGGCGCACATTGACCACCAGTTCATTGCTGCCGCCGATCTGAAAGCGCAGGACTTGGTTCTCGTTGTCTGAGGTCACCACGGAGCTGATAGAGCCGGCCGCATTGTCCCGGAACTGGCCGTTGAAATTGATGACGCCGCCGGAGGAACTGCCACCCAAAGTGGAGATCAGTCGTGCATCATTTAAGACGACATCGGTGTTGATCGGATTGAGCAGCTCATTGCCGTAGATGTTGCCGTTGATGTTCAATGTCGCCAGCGCGTTGGTCGAAACACGCGGTGTGAACACCCAATTCCCCAAATTATCGACGCCATCGATGATAATATCACCACCCCAGGTGTTGTTGCTGTTGTTGCTGTAAAGAACAAGGCGTGTGCCATCAATGGTGCCGATGTACAGATTGGGTGGGAGGCCACCGCTCGCGGAATCGGTCACATTGGTGCCCAGTTCGAGGTAAAGCTGGCCGCTGCCCTCGATTTTAACCACCGTGGAGTTGCCCTGGGCGTGCTGGTCACGCAGCAGCAACAGCCCCTCGGCGATGTTGGTATCGCCAGTGTAGGTGTTGGAATTGTCCAGATAGACATTGTTCACCCCCGCCTTGGTCAGGCCACCGCTGCCGGAGATGGTCGAACGGATAAAGGCGTTATTGCCGCTCTCGTTGACGATGAGCGCCTCACGGGTGCCGAATTCGAGCACCCCGCCGGCGATGAATTGATTGCTCCCAGGCCTGGTGCCGGAGATGTCCCGACCAAAGAGAATCATACCCGAGCCGTTCGTGTCAAAACCCACGCCATTGTTCGCGCCCAGAGAGTCACCCAGATACAGGATGACATCCGCATTGAGTACCAAAGCCGATCCAAGCTCATTGGTGTTCACTCCGTTGGTCGGCGTATTGGTGCCGAAGCGGATCGAGTTCATCCCCACATTGACCGTGATGCGGTTGGGATTGTTGGCAAACCAGTTCACGTCTCCGTCAGGATCACCCGCCCGGGTGACATTGTAATTGAGCATGAAGTTCTGGTTCACGCCATAGAGCACGGTGTAGTCCCCGTCCACGATGCCCTTGACCGGCAGGCGGGAGCTTTGCAGATACTCCGTGTCGAAATCCAGCGGCCGCAGCTCGGTCGTGTTCACACTGTCAAAGGTCATGAAGTGATTGGAAATGTTATTCACCCCGCCGAACGCGCCCTTAACAATAGACTTCGTCGTGGTGTTGTTCCCGGTGCCGCCGCCGTACTTCACCGCTCCTGCTACATCGGAGATAAACAGCCTAGCATTGCCGCCCAGCAGCGAGCCAAAGGCATTGGGCGTGTTGTCGAGCACCTGGAACTGGGCGATGGATCCCGGATCGCGCGTAAAGCTGGCGAAGGTAAAGGTCGTGAGCTGCGGCGTGGTGTCGTCCAGGTCGAAATTGATCTTGCCGGAGCCGGTATCGACATAGAGAGCACCCATCGTTTCCGATACGGCGGAGCCAGCATTGCCAATGAGGCGAATACGACCTTGGCCACGCAGCGTGAGACCAGCGCTGTCATTCACGCGGTTGAGATTCACATCCGTGGCGCTGTTGAGGTAGAAGCTGCCGTCACGGCTGATCACCACTGAGTTCACGGCGGAGAGCGCCCCAGTGGCGGTTGTCAGCCGGATGCCACCGCGGGAAACCGTGGAGTCAATGTTGGTGCCGCCGACGCCGTTGCGCTGAATGTAGATGTTGCCTTGGATCGTGTTGTCGGCCTCCAGCCGCAGCGTGCCGGTGTTGATCTTGCTGAAACCGCCCGTCCCGCCAATGACACCCGACACCGCGTGCTGGTCGCCCGTGCCGGCGTCGTTCACGTCCACGATGTTGGTGTTGGCCGCGCCGGTGAAATTGATCGCCCCACTCCAGATCGTCAGGTCATTGTTCCCAAGGTCGCTGACCAGCCAGCCACCATTGACGTTGAGATTGGCCGTCTGCGTCGTCTCAGTGTTGACCAAATACAGACGCGGAAAAACATCGCTGTCTCTTTGCAGCACACCGTTGCCGAGATTGATCGTCGTGGCCCCGATCAACTGCGAATTCGCCGTGCCCGCGACGCCGTCAAAACGCGCCTCGCCATTGATGATGTTCAGCGTGCCCAGATTGGACAGTTCACCCAGGTTGGAACCGGAGGCGTTCCAGTAGAAACGGGCGTCGTTGAGCCGGTTGGACCCATTGGAACTGAGCAGCGTGAGGGCATTCGTGCCATTGCCACTCCACGCCCCGCGGAACTCGAGACTACGATCCGCGTCGATGATCAAGCCCACAACGTCGTCGATCTGCACGTTCGCATCAATGCGGTCCGAGCTGCTGGGGCTGATCCCGGAGGTTCCCGAGTTGTGATTGAAGAAAGCGCCCAGCACGTCGCCATTGTTCGCATTGGCCAGTCCCCCGTTGTCGAAAGTCAGCGTGCCGCTCCCCACTCCGCTGCCAATCACAAACACACCATTGTTGTTCGTGTCTCCCAATACCAGCGTGCCAATGGTCGGATTGATGTCGAGGGTGATGACCCGCGTGCTGCTGATGTTAAAGCGGATGTCGGCGAAGGCACTCACCCCGTTCGGTGGCGTGCCTGGTGACGCCCACGGTGCGTTCACTGTGGTGCTTCCCCAGTTCCCATTCCCATTGACATTCCATTTCGCGGTCTGTGCATGGGCAGTAACCATGCCTGTCAGCAGGACGATCAGAAGCAGGCAGGCTGACAGGCTGCTGTTCGATTTCAGGAGGGGGTAATGAAATATTTTTTCCATTGGTTTACAAGGGGTTGTATCCTCTGTGGCATCTGGAGGAGTTCTTGCGTTGTGTGCTGAAAGGTACCATGAAAACGGTCCCTGAGACCACATGACGAATCTTCAATGTGGCCGGGCTTATCGCCCATTGTCCGATACGCCAATGCCGCACCGTGTAAGCCACCGGCTTATCAACACATGGCTGGGCAAGCTTGAGCACAGTGGCGCTCGTTAGTTGCACCTGATTCGACCGCAAGTTGTGTGGTTTTTCATGCATGATGGCACGAGTGTGGAAACCCGTTTGCCAGATCATGTTGAAATTACTCAGCCGAACAAACGCACCTGAATTTCAGTCTTATAGGCACAGACGTTCGAGCTTTAGCCATTTACAAACCAATAGTGTAGAACCCGGCAAAATGACCATACCCAACGCCCCCCCCAGACAGACTCATCGCAAACGGCGACACGCCACCACATCAGCCTCACGCTGTCAGACTCGCCAAAAACCGGCGAAAAAATTCCACACCCGATTCCAGATCCTTCACCGCAATGAATTCATCCTTCGTATGCGCCTGTGCGATCGAACCAGGACCGATGGCGACGGCGGGCGTGCCTGCGACGGCGAGAAAGGCGGCGTCACAGAACCACGGCGCACCGGTCAAAGTGGCACCGGCGGCGATGAGTTTTTGCACCAAGGGATTCGCCGGATCGGTGTCGAGATGAAACGCCTCGCTGGCGACGGTGACGCTGGCGGTTGCATCCATTCCTTTTACAAACCCGGTCAACAAGGCCAGCGCACCACCAGCACGCTGCAATCCCGGCGTGGTGCGAATATCCACGCGCAGCTTGCATGAGTCTGCGACGATGTTGCTGCGCGTGCCGCCCTGGATCATGCCGAGATTGATCGTGCTGACACCGAGCCATTCATCCTCACCGCTCGCGGCGGTCAGTTGCACGCGGAACTCCGTGTCCAGCGCCGCCACCAGCCGCGCCATCTTCACAATCGCGTTCACACCCAGTTCCGGCGTCGCGCCATGCACGGCGACGCCCGTGGTATGAACATCGGCCCACAGGCAGCCTTTGTGGCGGAACACTGTCTGCAAACTCGTCGGCTCGCCGATGATGGCGAGATCGTAGTGGCCATGATGCCGCGCAAAATGCTGCGAGCCGAGCTGCGCGCTCTCCTCCGACATGAAGCCGACGAAATGCACCTCCACCGGCAGCGCTGGAATCTCAGCACGCATCTCATGCAGCGCCCACAGCATCGCCGCCATCGGCCCTTTGGTATCGGAAGATCCCCTGCCCCACACCTTGCCCTCACGCAGCTCGCCGCCAAAAGGATCAATCGTCATGCCACCGACGCTCACGGTGTCCGTGTGTGGAGCAAAGAGAATGCGCGGCTTCGGTTTGCCGTCCGCGCTTGGATTGGAAGGAAAACGACCAATCACATTCGGCCTACCGGGCTGCACTTCATCGAAGACGACCTCCGCGCCGCTCACGGCCAGAAACTCGCCCACAAACCGCGCGCACAGCTCCTCGCCGACGCCCTCGGTGCCCGGATCACCGTCGGGATTCACCGACGGGATGCGCACGAGGGCTTGCGTGAGTTCGACGACGTTCGCAGGAAGTGAGGTCATGCTTCAGAAAGCCACAGCCCCGCCGCAGAAGCAAGCACGCGCCGGATTTGTCCTGCGGTGCGCGGATTTTGGCGAACATCGCGCCACAGAGGCTTTGCAGCGGCAAAGTTGCAAAGCGCGTGCAACTTACGGCGTTTTTTTCCGCGCATGATTTTTTCCGCCCGTCATCTCACGTTCGCGCTTTTCAGCATCGGCGCCGCCATGACGCAGGCCGCTGATCCAGCGCCGCCGGTGGCCACGACGAACGCCACGGATGGCAAGACCATCTTCCAAACCGTCTGCGCGCAATGCCACGGTGCCAACGGCGAGGGTAAACTGGAACTGAAATCCCCCTCCATCGCCGGCATGCCATCGTGGTATGTGAGCACGCAGTTCGCCAACCTGCGCGAAGGCGCTACAGCCGGAGCAGATCAAAGCCGTGATCGCCCATGTCGAACAACTGCCGATGGTGGTTCCCACTGGCAAAGACCGCGAAATCGCCAACGCCAACGCCAGCGCCCAGGACGGCTTGCGGCTGTTTCAGGAGCGCTGCATGAAGTGCCACCGCTACAACGCCAGTGGCGAGATGGCCTTCGGCAGCCCGCCGCTCATCGGCCGCCAGGGCTGGTATCTCGAAGATCAGCTCAGAAAATTCAAAAGCGGCAAACGCGGCGCAGTCAAAGGCGACGAAAACGGCGTAAAAATGGTGCAGATCACCAATTTCTTCGTCGAGGACGACCAGATGCTGCGCGACGTGGTGGCCTACATCATGACCTTGAACCCCGACCCCAAAGCCCCGCCAGAAGAACAGCAGCGCCAGATCATCGAAGGCAGCCCGTTCAAGAGCGCTGAGCGCTGATCAAGCACGCCCCTGGCTCATCTGTTAGGGACGGCGGACCACGCGAAAGCCCACATGTGGGGAAGGGGAAGAGGTCATTTGGGGAAGGTCAAATCGATTGGCACAACGCGCGTCATCAGCGCCATGCCGCCAACTCCCCCCCCGCACCACGGAACTGGGGCCGAAGTCCGGCCCCTTGGGATCCTGCACAGCGGAAAGAGGCAGGCACATGACGCCAGAAGCCGTCTCGCCAAGTTGGGGAATCCCATAAAACTTGTCGTACACATCCCAGCACCACTCCGAAACATTTCCGGACATGTCATACAACCCAAAGTCATTGGGACGAAAGCTGCCCACCGGAGAAGTGTACGGCAGGCTGCCAACAAATGGCGCAGGAGGTCCGCGAGCGCTGCTTTTGTCGTAAGGACTGTCTGCCGCACTGCTGTAGTTCGCGTCTTGATGGGTGATTTCATTCCCCCAGGGGAAACGTTTTCCCACCTGTCCTCCGCGCGCGGCCACCTCCCACTCTGCCTCTGTGGGCAGGCGATAACCATTCGCCTCCCATTGCACGCAACGGTTCGTCAGTTCTGCGGCTCCCTGGCGAAAGACACTCTCTTTGTGATGATCCGCGTAATAGCAGGGCATGAAGCCTTCCATCTCGCTGCGTGCGTTGCACCATTTCACGGCCTCAGCCCAGACGACGGCATACACGGGATGATTCTGCATTTTTCCGCGGCCTGGAGGGATGGCTGCGTAGTCATGATCCAAGCCCCATCCTCTGACCCTCTCCCAGACTTCCAAAGTCACCTCATGGCGTGCGATCATGAAAGGACTGAGGCTCACTTGGTGAGGCGTGGCGTCCTTGGAGCCGTCGAGCACATCCCCGATCACCGCGGGTGCAACTTCGAGCCGGACAAGTTCCGACTCGACCACGGTTTCGTCCGGCATCTCCAGTTTGGCCGGTTCACGCCCGGCCGATTCTGCTTGTGGCTCAGGGATGCCTTTCTCCGTGACGGGCGGAATAGCAGCATGCGTTTCGGTTGTCGTGGATTGAATTGGTTCAAGAAATGCCACCGCCTCAGTGCGGGGCACCTCGCGGTCTTTCTCCGACTTCGCCAAGTATGTCCAGACCCCAAAAGCAACAACAACAACCAAAACGACCGCTAGGCCACGTGTGAGTGCCATGTGCAAAAAACGGAGCAGGCTTCGATCCTGCGCCCCATCCCACCACCGAGATGCGGAGAAATCATCTTCCTTGACGAGCGATGAGACGCTACCAACCTGCAAAGAAGGAGGTTTTCTCTCCTGCGGCTTTACAGAATGGCGTGGTGGAGTGCCGAGCGCGGCCAGGCGCTGCTCAACGAGGCCAGCCACCTGCTCACGGGACTGGATCGAACTGCTGTGACCATCATTGGCACCGTGCATCTGTTGG